>PCWY01000077.1 GCA_002762975.1 Candidatus Diapherotrites archaeon CG11_big_fil_rev_8_21_14_0_20_37_9
AACTTTCAAAGGAGCAGATGATTTTTTGCTTCCTGTTGTATTTGTTCTTGTGTTGGTTCTGATTATTTCTGTTATTTCATTGCCTTTTATAAAGAAGAAAGTTCTAAATAAAACAAGGCAAAGCAAACTTGCTGAGCTTGAATCTTTGGAGAAACGTGCTCAAAGAATGTATTTCAGGGAAAAAAGCATTTCCAAAGCAGAGTATTCGAAACTCATGGCTGATTATGATTTGAGGAAACGCGGGCTTTAATTTTTTTGTTGGTGGTTGATTTGGATATTTTTAAAAATTTTTTATCTTTTGTAGGAGTTGATTCAAAAAGTAAAGCTGCGGATCAAGCATCTGCTGAAATAAGTTCGCCTGTTTTGAAAAGAGTTGTTATTCCTGATAACCTTTTTTCTATACCTGGTGGCAAACTTAATGGCAGAGATTTTTCGGTGATTTCGACAGGTATTCCTGAATTTGATGCACTTATTGTTGCCAAAGGATTTGAAAAAGGTTCAAGTGTTCTTATTTCAGGTGGTGCGGGTACAGGTAAAACAACTTTTACTTTGCAGTCTATTTACAATTCTATAGTTAATTATGGTGAGAGGGCAATTTATCTTTCTTTTGAGGAAGATCCTGAAAAAATAAAGTTGCATATGAAAAAAAATTATGGGTGGGATTTTGATTCCCTTGAGAAAGATGGCTTATTTGCGATTATAAAAATTGACCCTGTTGCGATTTCCCGCGGTGTTGAAGAATTGTTGCTTGAGAAAGAAGGTGAGCTTAAAATTGGGCTTGAAAAAATTCAGTTGCCTTTTGCCCCGGATAAGATTGTGGTTGACAGCCTTTCTGCGCTTGCTCTTGCTTTTTCGGATGATCAGAATTACAGGCGTTATACCCGCGAGCTTTTTGAATCGCTTGAGAAACTTAATTGTATTTCTTATCTGATAAGTGAAACCGAACAGGACCCTAAAATTTACAGCAGGACAGGTGTTGAGGAGTTCCTTGCTGATGCAGTTATAGTACTTTATAATATAAAGAACCGCGAGAAGAGAGAAAACGCCATTGAAATTCTGAAACTTAGAAGTAGTTCTCATGTGAAAGGCATGGTGCCATATTCGATGACTTCTAAAGGTATCAAAATAACTCCCAGAACAAAATAATGCCTACATAATAATTATCCAAAAGCTATATATTCCCTAATTTACTGTATTTAGTAATGGATTCACATCAGGAAAAGCTTGTTCCTTCACCAAAAAAGAGTGATTTGGAGGAGCTTGATGAGGTTTCGCTTGAGGAAAGCTCGGCTATAGCTTTGCCTGAAAACCCCACGCAGGATGACCTTATTGATCTTATTGAACAGCCTGCGTGGAAAACCATACTCATAGAGCTCGTTAAAAAGGAGAAGATGGATCCTTGGGCAATTGACATTGCTTATCTTGCTGAAAGGTATCTTGAAAAAATTAATTCTTTGAGCACAAATGATTTGAGGTTACCTGCTAACGCTATTCTTGCTTCAGCTTTGCTTTTGAAATTCAAGTCTAATGTTTTGCGTTTGAGTGAAATCGATGATGAGGATGAGTTTGAAAGACAGAAGCAGGAAATGTCCCCTGAGGAAAAAGCTGAGTTTGAGGCTTTGCTTCCTGAGTTAAAAAATATTAGAAATATTCGTGAGGGTAAAGTTTCTCTTGATGAGCTTGTTGCTTCTATTGAAACAATGCTTTCTAAAACAAAGAAGAAAAAGGACAAGGAGTTTGCAAAACGTGAAAGAACCATGTTCAGAATTCCTTTGCCTGACTTTGATATTGATGAGGCAATGGATGCTGTTTACAAATCAATTGAAAAAAATGCTGATTCTCAGGGCCTTGTTTTGTTTTCAACAATCATAAAAACAAAAAAAGATTCAGAGAGTATTGTAAGAACATTCATTCCGTGCCTGTTCCTTACCAACAAGGGCAGAATCAACATGTGGCAGGAAGAATTTTTCGGCGAGATATTTATAACTATTATAGAATAGTTGGGGTTTTAAATTTTTTTGAGTATAGTTTGTTATATGGATTTTAGACCTGGGCGTTTGGGACAGCTTGAGGAAAAAGGTGCAAAAAAGTCGGACAGTAGCTTGAATGCAATAGCCGTCATAGCCAGTTTCTTTGTTTCAGGATTAGGGCAAGCAATTAAAGGGCATTTCAAAAGGGCAATCGCTTTCTTTGTCGCCGAGGCAATAAGCTTTGTATTGCTTTTCGTGTTAATAGGATTCATTACCCTACCAATAGTATGGATTTGGGGCATGTATGACGCCTATAAGCTTGAGCCAAAGAAATAACTGACTATTATTGCTTCTTCTTTAGTTTGACATCCATGCTTTTTTATTGTTTTTTTGAATTTGAAAGGAAATCCTTAAAAATACTTGTTATATAATAATATATAACAAATTTGGCGGTGTTTTTTTATGGTTTCAGAACAATTTCAGATTTTGCATTATCCTCGTTTGGATACTGTTTTGATGGTGGAGAAGTTCATTAAAGAGAATAGTGGTGAGTTCAAGAAGCGCAGTTTGTGGGAGAACCTCCCGAAAAAAACCATGTATCAGACTTATCAGGTTATTTTTGATTATCTTGTGGATTCGGGTAAAATCGGGGTTGACAGGGAAGGTCATATTGCTTGGGTTTGGAATCCTGCGTTTGTAAAGAAATATCTTGAAAGGAAAGACCTTGCTTGGATGCCTTCAAAATGATTTTGCCTTGCAAAATATTGTTTGCGGATGAGAAAGTCAAAAAAGCCTTTGAGGAACTCCGTAACTCCACGACTGAGGACAAACAACTTTTCGAGTTTTTGGAAAGGGCATTTAAGGATATTGAGGAAAATGCCTTTTGCGGGATTCAGATTCCTAAAAAACAAATCCCAAAAGAATACTTGAAAAAGTACAGTATTGACAACTGCTGGAAATACAATCTCCCAAATGCATGGCGTTTGCTATATTCGGTTGGCAGGGAAGAAGTAACTGTTGTAAGTATTGTTCTTGAGTGGGGTAAGCATAAGGAGTACGACAGGAAATTCAATTACAAAAGAACCTGAGAATCAAATTCCAAAAAATTTAATTTCCAAATATTCTATAATAATATTATAAGTTTTTCGGCGAGGTGTTCATCTCGCTTGCCAAAAGAACCGACCAAAAGTAATAAATTCTTTGCAAGGCAATATATTGTTAGGTGATTTGTTTTGACTTCTGCAACCACTTTGCTTCAGAAAAAAACCATTAAGGAATTGACTAAAGAGGCTTCCAAGGCTAAGGCTGATTTGGAAATGTATTTGGGTGATTTGGAGCTTTATTCCAATCCTGGATTTTGGGAGGCCATGCTTGAAGATGAACAGGGCAAAGTAACTAAATATTCGAGTGTAAGAGATTATGCGAAGAAGATGAGTGTTGAATGACCTCTTTCTCAACAACGCATAAGTGGGATAAGAAGTTTGTCAAATTAGATTTGAGAACCAAAAAAGTTGTTTTGAAGAAAATTGATAAAATTGTAGAAAACCCGCTTCTTGGAAAGCCGCTTCACAAACCCCTTCAGAACCGTTACAGCGAAAGAGTTGAGAAGCTGAGGATAATTTATAAGTATTTGGCTGGCCACGTGACTTTTCTGTATTTTGAGGACAGAGGTCACGTTTACTGAACAAAGTTTCAAAAAATTTAATTTTTGGATTATTCTATAATAACAGTATAAGTTTTTCCGCGAAATATTCATTGCCACAAACACGGGGTATGAGAAATAAGTAAGTAGTTAGATTTTAATATCTGAATGGAGTATAGTCTAAATCATGATAGAATTGTTTTTTAAAAACAGGTTTTTCAGTTATTCCTTTTTTGTTCTTTTATTTTTTTTAGTGATTTTTGGAATTAATTTCAGCATTTTTTCTGGGGCCGGTTTGAAATTTGCAAATGTAAGTGAACAGTTTAGGTTTGTTGCAGCCATTTCATTGCTTAGTGTTCCATTTTGGCTAAAAGGGTATTCTAAATTAAAAGAGAAATTCGCCCCAAATTCTGCTGTCCAAAAAATATTTTTTACAGTTCTTTTTTCACTCGTTTCCTTGTTTACTCAATATTCTTTTGATAAGTCTATTATTGTTTTTCAGCATACTGCAGTAGCATTGTTTCTGCTGTGCGGTATTATAGTTATTGAACTGTTGTCAAAAAAGAAAATTAGGAAAGTTTCAGGGCTTAATTTTGCCGATTCACTATTTTATTTCATGGCAATGCCGATTTCAATCGGTTATTATTTTTATTCTTTTTTTTACGGCGTTCCTTCAGAGACGGGTTTTTTCAGGATAAACATTTTGGTGAACACAATTACGGTCTTTGTTCTATTTTTTGCCCTATTTCTTCATCATAGGCTGATTGGGGCGGATTTGATTTAATAAACAACATTTAACTTAAGGGTTGTGAAAGTATAGTACTATGCAAGAAATGATTACTGTCCCAAAAGCAGAGTATGAGCTTCTCAAAAAGCAGTCTAATATAGATGTCGAACTGTTAGAGCAGTTTATTACTAGTTTTATGGATATACGGGAAGGAAGAGTTGCAAGAGTTAGGTAGAGGTGAAAAAAGTGGCTAATGTGGAAAGTGTTTCGTTGCAGAGGGTTATGGCAAAGATTGAACGCCTTGAAAACAGGGTGAAAAGAATGGAGAAAATTTTTTTTGAAAGTAGCGGTGGCTCTGAAATGGATTTGGTTGCAAGAAAAATTGCCAGTGAAGATGCCGAAATGAAGGCAAAGGGCAGGAAATACTTAACTGAGGTTCAGGTAAAGCAGAAATACGGGTTCTAGGGTGGTGCCCTATGGGTGAATACTCATTAATTTTCAAACCCTGTTGGGACAAGCACTATTCAAAAATGGATAAATCCGTTCAGGAAATGATTTGGAAGAAAATCCAGCAACAGAAGACTGAAACAACCACGAGGCACTTGAAACTTGGGGTGGAATTTTATGTTGTTGAAGCAGGCCAAAACCGGGTTGCAATTAAAATAAATGAAAAAGAAAAATCGAAAACAATTCACTTTGCGGGAAACCATAAACAATACGAGAAATGGTATAAAAAGCAACCAAAAATGCGATTCCAAGGAAATTCATAGCATCCAGGGTGGTTCTACGGGGAAGAAAAGATTGAAGAGAAAATGCCTGATTTGCGGGAAATACTTTTACACTACTGTTTATGAGAACAGAAAATATTCTAATGGTCATTATTTTGGCAAAGTTCCAACTCAAATTGAAGGAACGGGTGAGTGGAAAAAAGTAGGGGCATTCAAGATTGGGAAATGGAAAGGCAATACTATAAAGTGGACCGGAAAGGAAAAAAAGTATGAATATTGGGAATGCAATTCTTGTTATAAAGAAGCTGAGCATTTGGGTTGACTTGAGGACAAAATAACAGAACTATACGGGAAAAAGTGTCCTGATTTTGAGTCCGGGTGCATAGTGTGTCGGGGTTGGGATTTTTATAATGACATAAAGACCGGGGCTGAAGAGTAACGAGTTTCATTGTGGCATGAACAATTCCCTTGACTAACTTGTCTTGCAGTAACTAAACTCATGATTTTTACAGATTTGTTCATTGTACATGTTGTTCTTCTGCGAGGTGTTCATTTCGGTTAATAAGCAATAGTTTTAAATATTTAGCCTGCTATATATTTTCTATGACTACTATTAGTGCGGATGTCACAAAGCAGATGGTTAAGTGGGCTGATGAAAAGGTTAAGAAAGGTCTGTACAAGAGCAAGAGTGAGGTAATAAGGGAATTGTTCAGGGAAAAAATGGCTCAAGAAAGATATTCTGTGTGGTCTGAAAGGGCTTTGGAAAATGTCTGGAAGGACGAGGATGACGCTTATTGGGCGAGTTACTTATAGGTGCTTTTGTGGAACAGGGTGACTTAATTCTGGTGAGATTTCCGTTTTCCAATATGGTTGATTATAAAATCAGGCCTGCATTGGTAGTGTCAAATAATAGAATTAACAGGAAATTTGATTTGTGGGCTTGTCCGATAACCAGCAAGGAAGGCTCCGAATGCATAGCAATAAAAAATTCTCTTCAAGAAGGAAAACTTGATAAGGAAAGCTATGTGAAAACGAGTGTAATAACCAATATTGAAAAAGACCTTGTGATGAAAAAAATCGGCAAAATAAATGGTGAAAAAACAGGGCAGATTATCGGGCAACTGATAAACAACCTAAAATAAAGTTAATTCCAAAAAATTTAATTTCCGGTTATTCTATAATAACGCTATAAGTTCTTCGGCGAGGTGTTCATCTCAATTAACGGTTCTGAAAAGCGTGACCAAAAGTAATAAATTCTTTGTAAATTACAATGGTATTAGGTGGTTATTTGAAGTGGAAAGTTGTGTTGGAAAAAGATCTTGATAGCAATTTGTTTGCAGTTAGTGTTCCTGCTTTGCCTGGTTGTTTTAGTCAGGGGAAAACCAGAAAAGATGCCCTGAAGAATATTAGGGGTGCTATTGAGCTTCATCTTGAATGTTTGGCTGAGGACGGGATTCCTATAAGGCCTCAGCAGGAAGTCACGACGGTGGCTGTTAATGTATGAAACTTCCTGTGATTTCAGGGTCAAAATTAATTAAGATTTTGCTGAAAAAAGGCTATTATATTCGCGGTCAGAAGGGAAGCCATGTTCACTTGAGGCATCCTGAAAAGATGCCTGTTACTGTGCCCAACCATAAAATAATTTCCAGAAAAACACTTGCATCAATAATCAAGGCAACCGGCTTAACTGAAAAGGATTTTGTCTAGATTTCAAAAAATTTAATTCCCCTATATTCTATAATAACACTATAAGTTTTTCGGCGAAATATTCATATCTACTATAGATTCTAAGGAAAAACCCAGGTAAGAACCTTTATATTATACCTAAGCCAATATATTGGCATGTTCAAGAAGCAGTTTCTATTAGTTTTGCCATTTTTGTTTTTAAGTTCGTTTGTTTTTGCTCTTTCTGGTGTTGGGCTCGTTAGCAGCAGTACTGAGTTTTTTTAAGAGTTTATATGTACGCTGGATTGGCACATTCTTATGGTGTGTTCCAATTAATATCTCTCTTCGTGTTTTTTTATTTTTTTAGCAATTTGGTTTCTAGAAATGAAAAGTTTTTGAATGCAGGGCTTTTAGCTTTTGCGTTCGTGTTGGCGTCTGAAATTGTTGTTTGGTTGCATCAGACCAGTCTGCTGGATTCTGCCTTGATAATTGTTCCCCTTATGGCTATGCTAGTTGTGCACTATTGGCTCATAAAAAATATGAGTCGGTTTTTGGGGCAACAGAAACAGCTATCCAATTGGCTAGTTGTTTTGGGAATAATTTTAGTTATTTCTCTTCCTTCAACTTTATTCATACTTTTCATTAACGAGGGCATCACTTCTCCATTTTTTGCATTGCTAGCTTATGGAAATGCAATCGTTTATGGCTTAATTTTTGTCATTTCCTTGATTGCGAATGGCTTGAAGTTTTTTGGTGTTTTTAAAAAAGCCTAGTTAAAATCAATTATGTGTCAGACAAAAAATAGCATAAGCAAAGAATTAACCTTTACTAAATATGTGTATAGTTCAGCGAAATATTCTTGAGCCTCAACAAAACGCATCAAGTTGACAATTAAAAGCGTTCTGGAAAAACGTGGCAGGAAGGTTTATTTCCTGAAATTGAGATTTTGTATTATTTGGGGGCTTTGCGTATAAATTATTGGGTGGGTTGGTTTTTGTGGTGAAAATGGTGTTATTTTTTTAGGATTATGACGTAGGCTCTTTTTCC
>PCWY01000050.1 GCA_002762975.1 Candidatus Diapherotrites archaeon CG11_big_fil_rev_8_21_14_0_20_37_9
AGACGCCTATGCCTGAGGTAAAAAAATCAAACACAAACATTGTTGCAAATGCAAAAAGAGGCGCTTTCCACCACTTTTCATTTTTTGCAGCAGGGATAACAAAACCCATTATAGGATCAGAATTTGGAAAAATTCTGAGAAACCTGTACAGGTTTGCAATTATTCCTCCAGCTAAATATTTATATTTCATTTTTTTTCACCGATTACTTACCCCTTAACAATTGCTTTCTTTTTTTTTCGTCAACATTTTTATTTTCTTTGCAAAAAAAAGGTTGTTTAACTGCAGCCGCTTGTTGCTCCGCAGTCATCACATACTGTGCACGCACCGTTCCTTCGAACACGCATTGAACCGCATCCGCCGCACTGATCTCCAGTATAACCTTTGTCCCTAGCTTCGGTTATTTTATCATCCTTTTCTATTTTTATTACGGGCTCTGAAGATTTATCCATTTCTTCTATACTCTTTGGCTGAAGCGAAGGGTCTTCCTGAACAATCTTTTTCTGATAACCTGTTACCGCATCACCATTAATCGGTTTTATGTGCACAAAATCAGTCCTTCCAAGATATTCATATCCAAGAGCTCTGAAAATGTAGTCTATTATTGATGTTGCTGATTTTATTGTTTCATGGCCTTGCACAACACCTGATGGATCGAATCTTGTGAATGTGAACGAATCAACAAATTCATCAAGTGGAACTCCATATTGTAATGCTTTTGAAACAGCAACAGCAAAGCAGTTCAAGAGTGCTCTGTATGATGCTCCTTCTTTGTACATATCAATGAAAATTTCTCCAAGTGACCCGTCAGGGTATTCTCCTGTTTTGATGAAAACTTTATGCCCTCCAATTGTTGCTTCTTGAACAAAGCCTCTTCTCTTTGTGGGCAGCTTATTCTTCTGTAATTTTACTTCAATCTTCTGTTGCACCTGCTGTGGTCCGATTGTCTCATCAAGTTCCTCATTGTCCCCGAGCCATGCAATTTCATCTTCTTCAGAAACCGAACTGAGCGGCTGTGAAAGTTTTGAACCATCTCTGTAAAGTGCATTTGACTTTAGCATAAGTTGCCATGATTGGAGATATGCATCTTTTATTTCCTCGACAGTTGTATTGTTTGGCATATTGATTGTTTTGCTTATCGATCCTGTAATGAATGGTTGTGCTGCCGCCATCATTTTAATGTGCCCCATGTGATGTATATACCTTTTTCCTTTCCTTCCACACTTGCTTGCACAATCAAATATTTTGTAATCCTCTTCTTTCAAATGAGGTGCGCCTTCAAGGGTCATTGTTCCGCACACATAATCATTTGCTTTTTCAATTTCATCTTTTGTATAACCAAGTTCCTTCAGCATGTCAAATGCAGTATCATTAAGCTGCTTTTCAGTAAAGCCCAATTCCTGTTTGCAGAATTCCTCTCCAAGCGACCACTTGTTGAATGCGAATTTCAAATCAAATGCATTCTCAAGCTGTGCCTCTATTGCGGCAAGCTTTTCCTCATTGAAACCTTTTGCCGAAAGCGAAGCTCTATTTATTCCAGGGCAATCATCAAGCGTTCCGTGGCCCTTTGCATATTTTATGATTTCATCAATCTGTGATTCACTGTAACCAATTTTGCTTAATGCTCTTGGCACTGACTGGTTAACAATTTTGAAGTAACCCCCACCCGCAAGCTTCTTGAATTTCACCATTGCAAAATCTGGCTCTATTCCTGTTGTATCACAATCCATAACCAATCCAATGGTTCCTGTCGGCGCTATTACAGTTACCTGTGCATTTCTGTACCCATGCTTTTCTCCAAGAATCAATGCCCTGTCCCATGCTTCCCTAGCTGATTCAAGGAAATTTTTTGGGCATACTTCTGGATTTATTCCTATTGGCTTTATTGTAAGCTTTTCATACTCTCTGCTTGGCACATTATATGCTGCCCTCTTGTGGTTTCTGATTACCCTTAACATATCCTCTTTGTTGTCCTCGTATCTTTTGAAAGGTCCAAGAACCTCAGACATTTCGGCTGATGTTGCATAAGATTCTCCGCACATTGTGGCTGTTATTGCACTGCATATTGCCCTTCCCTTTTCAGAATCATACGGTATTCCCATAACCATTAAAAGCGCGCCGATATTCGCATAACCCAATCCAAGGGTTCTGTAATCATAGCTTTTTTGGGCAATTGCTGGGCCCGGAAATTGAGCCATTAACACGGATATTTCAAGCACAATTGTCCACAGTCTTGCGGCGTGCCTGAATTCTTCCATTTTGAATTCACCGTTTTCACCTAAAAATTTTATGAGATTAATGCTTGCAAGGTTGCATGCAGTATCATCAAGGAACATGTACTCTGAGCACGGGTTTGATGCATTTATTCTTCCGTCCTTTGGGCAGGTATGCCATTCGTTTATTGTATCATCATACTGTAACCCTGGATCTGCGCAATGCCATGCGGCTTTTGCAATATCGCCCCAGAGTTTTCTTGATTTTACTGTTCTTATGCTTTTTTTGTTTGTTCTTCCTTTTAATTCCCAATCTGAATCATTAAGCACAGCCTCAATAAAATCATTGCTTACTCTAATTGAATTGTTTGAGTTTTGCCCGGCTACTGTCAAGTATGCTTCTGAATTATAGTTGGTGTCATATGTCCTGAAATCAATGTTTTTTTCTCCCTGTTCTGCAAGCTGAAGAACACGCAGAATATAATTTGCAGGAATTCTTTCGCTAAGCGCTTCCCTTATTTTTGTTCCAAGTGCCTTGTTTTTTTTCACGTCTGTTGTTTTGCCTTCGTGTGCAAGCCTCATTATTTCATTCAAATAAAGGTTACATGTTGCGCTTCCGGCAACCATTGCAGCAACCTTTTGCTCTTCAATAACTTTCCAGTTGATAAATTCTTCAACATCAGGATGATCAATATCAAGGCAAACCATTTTTGCCGCTCTCCTTGTTGTACCGCCTGATTTTATTGCACCTGCTGCCCTGTCAAGCACCTTCAAAAAAGACATTAATCCTGAACTGTAACCTCCTCCTGAAAGTGGTTCTCCCGAGCCCCTTAAATTGGAAAAATTTGTTCCTGTGCCTGAACCGTATTTGAAAAGTCTTGCTTCTCTTGTTGCAAGGTCAAATATTCCGCCTTCATTTACAAGGTCATCCCTTAATGATTGTATAAAGCAATTATGCACTGTAACTCCGTTTGCTGAAAATTTTCCTGATTCTGTTTGAATATCATAAACAGTTTCTTCTCCAATGTACTCTATATTTGAAATAGTTTCAAGCGAAGTTGGTGGTTTAGACTTTCCTTGGATAATCGAATTTAGAAGTTTTAATTTTTCCTGCTTTTCTTCTGAAATGAATCCAACCATATTTTCAAATTTTACTCTTTCTGAGTAATAAGCTATCTCAACATGGTATTGCAGTTTTCTGTTTTCCCTTGAGTCTTTACATAGGCTGACTTTTGAATAAATGCCCATATTCAAAAGAATAGTTTGCACTTGGTGTGCAAGATTTTCAGAAATTGTGGTTAATACAATATCCCAGGAATTTCTTTCATCCTCTTTTCTAATTCTTACACAACCATCTGCCTGAAAAAGCGCTCGTAAAAACGCGGATTGTATTTCTGGATTTGATTTCAATATTTTTTCAGGCACTTTTGCGGTAAAAGATTTCTGGTCAAGTTCATATTCTTCAACAAATTCCTGCACTTGCTTGAAATCTCTTCTTACAATTCTATACGTATCGCTTATTTCATTTTTTACAGTTACTGTAAATCCGCCGAATGTTTTTTCAAAAAGACTTTTAACTTCTTCAAATTCATCATCGTTAATAGTTATTACTCCTAACATGGTTGTTTTTCCATATTCGCCATAATAACCATCGCCAACAATCCACCCGGAAAGTGATGCTTTTATGAGCTCTTCTTCCTTAGTGGCAGTTTCCTGTACTGTTCCGTTGGCATTTGTGCTTGTATTCGAATTAAACCCTGCTGTTTCGGTATTGGTTGTTTGACTGACTTTGTATCCAAGAATTTCTTTAAGTTCGGTCCACTCAAAATCCGATTCTCGTGTTTTTGCGGACAAAACCAAATGGTCATCAGTAAATTCAATATAATTTCCGTTTGCGAGTGTTGCTTTGAAAACTTTTTTAATTCCATTTTCTTTTACTGCAAGAACTTTCACATATTGTTTGCCGTCAAAAACTTTTAGTCCTATCATATTATTGTCAACAATTTCGCCCAATTTGAAAATCCCTTTTTCTGTAAAAAGCATTGTATCATATCTGCCACACGCATGAGGTTGCGGATGTGAATATGAATCGGCTGATTTTTCAAGTTCTCCTGTATCAGGATTCACAAAGTAATGTCCTTGTGCCGGGCCGTTGATATTATATTTTTGATAAAGTCCTGTGTTGAACCATTGTGGTGAATTAGGTGCTGCAAATTGATTCACAATCATGAATTCAAGTTCATCCTGGAATGCGTTTGCGTCTTCTTCTGATGCAAAATAATTATACTTTTCTCCCCACCATCTCCATGTTTCCGCGAGTCTCTCCACAACCTGTTTTACACTCATTTCAGGTCCAAGTTTTTGTTTGCCCTTTTCATCAAGAATTGGTTTTCCGTTTTTGTCAAATTGTGGCACGCCCGCTTTTCTGAAATATTTCTGTGCAAGAATATCTGTTGCAATCTGCGTCCACTGTTCAGGAATCTCAATATCTTTCATTTCAAAAACAGTGCTTCCATCGGGGTTCTTTATTACGGAGGTTCTGTAGGAATATTTTACTTTTGCAAGAGGGTCTTGGTCTTTTTCAGTGAAATATCTGGGAATACTAAGTCCCTTTCCTGTCCTTGATTCATTCACATTTGCTGTTTCCTGTTTTGCCCTTTTTCCTTCCATCATATCCCCCGTTGCCTTATTTTCTTTCAGTTCCTCTCAGGAATTATAATCACATAATCCTTATATAAAAACCTTTCCGGTTCAACAATTTTCATTCGGAAAATAAACTAAATTAAGTATTTTAGTTGTTTTTTAGGTGTATTTTAGTAGTCACTATGTTTTGTAATTAGTTTTTCAAACCCGTTTGTTATGTATTATTTGGTTTCCTTCTTGTTTTTTGGTTATTTTCTTTAGTTGTGTCGTTTTGAATGGTTCTTTTTCTAAACTTGTTTATTTTGCTGTAGTCTGTTTTAGGAATTCTTCAAGTGCCTTAACTATTTCCTGTTCGCTTTTTGCTCCGATAAGCCTAACCCTTGTCCCTTTGGTAAAATCAATTCCCTTTGTGAATTGTATTGCTTTGGATTTCAAATCACTTACTTTAATCATGTCGAATTTTTTGCAATACTCATAATAATCAAAAAATGCTTCAATCCTCTCCTTGTCATTAGGAATCCAATCTTTTCCTTTTGAATGCTCTTGTATTTCCTTAAATACAAATGGATTTTTCATTGCAGCTCTTCCAATCATTCCAAAAGAACAACCTGTTTTATGTAGCAATTCTTCTGCTTTTTGCGCTGAATCCACATCACCATTTGCAACAACCTCACAACCAATAACATCTTTTACTGCTTTTATTGCATCATAATCCGCTTCTCCCATGTACTTCTGGTCTGCAGTCCGACCATGCACCATTATTGCATCAGGTTCCGCCCTATCAATAACTTTTGCAATCTTTACTGCATCATTTTTGTTCCACCCAAGTCTGATTTTTGCAGTAACAGGTTTATCTGTAACTGAAGCAATTGCCTCTATAATTGATGCAATTTTTTCCGGTTTTTTGAGTAGTGCGGCGCCTGCACCAATACTTGTTTCCCTTGGTGCTGGACAGCCACAATTAATGTTTATCAAATCAAAATTCTTCTCAATAACCTCAACAGCTTTAACAAAATCTTTTTCAACCGTACCAAATAACTGAACGCCTACAGGTTTTTCTTCAGGCACAGTTCTTATTGTGAAAAATTCGTTATTTGTAAAAGGATCAGGGTTTCTTGCTATTTGTGTTGCATTAATCTGTTCAGTAATCGTTAACCCTGCGCCTTGCTTTTTGCACATCAATCTGAATGGCAGACTCGTTACTGCTGCCATTGGTGCAAGAAAAAAATTTGATGAAACTTTAATGTTGCAGAATTTCATTTTGATTCACTTTGATAGACCTTCTTCAATTATGTCCTTAAATATTCCCAAAAGCCTAAGGCGCATACTTGCAAGTTCTCGGATTACCTTTTTCTTCGGGGTGTCACTTTTTTTGAATCTTTTTACACTTCTATTAAGCCTATCTACGAGTTTTTGTTTTTTATCTTTTCCACCCGATTTTATATCCTGAATAGTGTCATGAACCCCAGTAACTGTTAGCCTATGTTCTTTTTCCGTCCTTCTTAGTTCATCTTCTTTTTCTCTTATTTTAAGGACAAGTTCCTGTACATCTTCTCTGACTTTAACATCTGGGGTTCGGGATAATCTTAAAGAAAAATCATTAAGTTTTTGTGCAAGCACACTGTCTGATGACATTTTTGCAAGCAAGTGAAGTTCTGTTACTGTTGCAATGTTTGCCCTTCTTGTGTCCGGAGTCATTACAGAAGCAGGTCTAAGCACTTCTGTTGTAATCGAACCGGCAGGTTTTTTCTTTCTAAAAAAACCGGAAATAACTTTGCCTATTTTTCTTGTCATACTTAAATCCAATTAAATTTATGTCAAATTCTTAATATAATTCTTCTTTTTGAAGTGCTTTTAATAATCGCAAGTTAGTTGCAGAATTAAGCCTTATTGAACATATCTATCTATTTGTTCAGCTGTGAGATTTGCTATATATTCTTTTAAATTTTCAGCAACTGCTTGGACATTTTGTGAAATGTCCTCTTTTATTCCGGGTACTTCACATAGCTCTGAGGATCCGCCTTCAGTATTGGCAGCTACTTCCTGTGCAAATGTATTCTGAACCTGCTGGTTACATCTTTTATTGTACTCAATAACAAGTGTTGTGGTAAGACCTGAAATCTCGACTCCTGCACCAACTCCGCAATTCTGGGCGGCGACATATGCTCTTGCAGCCTCCCTGATATTGCCTTCAAGAATAATTGGAACATCACAATTGTATACTAATTCTCCATTTGATGAATCATTGTTGTTGTTATCATTGCCACTGCCGCCTGTGTTTCCTGAATCATCATCGCTGCCCCCTGAATTTCCTCCGGAACCGCCTGAATTATCTGTGGTTCCATTATTTCCATTATCTGCATCTCCATTATTTCCGCCAATCATTATATTGCCATCAATACTGTTCGTGTCATTTCCCTGACCAACACAGCCTGAAACAAGCACAATCAATGCAATTGCCAAAAGAAAAGATTTATTCATCACTATAATAGGCATTGTTACCTTTTTAAATTTACTTCAATAATTCTATATATTAACCACAAACTTCATTTCTACAGATTTAATTTTAAAATCTGTTTACGCAGGGGTGGCAGAGTGGTCTAATGCGGCGGCCTGCTAAGCCGATTGCGTTCGGCTGGTACGCGGTGTTGTCCCGTTTCAACGGGACAGTATGCCAGTGTATCGGTTGGGTGTCATGATGCAGTGAGCCGTTATCCTTCGGATGCACGGGTTCGAATCCCGTTCCCTGCGTACCCACAAGCCCGCGGGTGTAGGGCGTTCTATCTTCGTTTGGACTCGATAGAACTGGGTTTTGGCAAGTTT
>PCWY01000022.1 GCA_002762975.1 Candidatus Diapherotrites archaeon CG11_big_fil_rev_8_21_14_0_20_37_9
TTATAAAATGAAATATGAGGTACTTTTGCCATTGCAGTTAACTGGCCCGTCAAATCAATAAGGTAATGGTAACGGTTTTCTTTCACTGGAGTACTTTCAGGAATAGGCACCCCCATTATTCTGATTGACCTGTCCAGAAAATCATCAACTTCTACTTTTGTTTTCCAGACTTTCAAGTATGGAATGCCTTCAAAATAATTCGGGGAAAAAGTCAGCCCCGGAAAAACCACGTGGCCACAATTTCTTTCACGTGCAAATTTTATTGCTTCCCCTATAAGTGTCTATATGTTCTGCTTGTGTTTGAACATCCCTTAGGTAATATCCTTCGTTAATTTTTGCGGTTAAAATTCCTTTGCGGATGCCACATTTTAGACTGGCATTATCCTTAATTGGAGTAAAACTATTTTTGTGTGACATGGCATTCAAGCCAAAAGAAAAAATCTTTCCCACGCAACGGTGAATTCCTGGATTGACATCTACTCCGCCTTCAGACGTCAAGAGAAAAGTCCCATTTTTTTTCTCCTTGCCTAATTACGCAGTCTTGAAGTCCAATTTGTTTTTATCTTATTGCATCCCACAATATTTCGTCTCTTGGTTTCACTACAACGCCATCTTCGTTGATGTCGAATGCATGAACTGATTTGCTGTGGTTGGTTCCACGCATTTTTCTGATAAAAATACTTCTGTTTGGAGGGGTAAAGTACAAAGAAACAACTCCATCAACAAGGAATTCTTCAACTCCGAAAGCCGAGAAATCAAGTTTTCCGCCTTTTGTTTCTGCAATAAGCATTGTTGTACATTCAAGCTCTTTCAAAGTATCGGCAAAGGTGTAGAGCATATGTCTCATTTTTCCCTGGTCAGGTATCCACAAACCAAGGGTTGTTGTTGAATCAACCACAAGTCTCTTACAACCCATTTCTTCAACTATTTTTGAAATAACTTTAAGTTCTTCCTCAATTTGTCTCTGCACGTTTTCTGTTGTGTGTAAATTGATTTTATAAATCCTGAATTTTCCCGCATCCTGTAATGGCTTTACATCCCATCCGAATGATTCCATGTCCCATACAATGTTCTTGAGGTTTCCTTCAAGGGTGATGTAGAGGCCTGCTTCGTCAAAATTTTTTGCACCATTATAAAGATAACTTAGCCCGAAAATTGTTTTTCCTGTTCCTGCTCCGCCTGAAAGCAGCATTGCTGAGCCTGTTGGAAAACCGCCTTCAATAAGTTCGTCAAATCCTTTTACTCCTGTTTTAGTTCTGTCCATAATATCACTCCCTAATTTCCTTCAAAACCTTTTCAAGAACCTTTTTTTGGGTTAATTCATCAGTATTAAGCGCCAAATTGAATACTTTAAGGTTTTCACCCATAGTGAAATTGTACAACCTCTGATATAAAGCTTTTGTCTCGTTGTCACGAGCCTTTATTTTGGTCAAAACTTCACCATATTCAAGGTTATCTCTTTCTGAAACTCTTTTCGCGCGCACCTCTGCAGAGGCATTCAGCCAGACCTTGAAGGCTTTTCCTTTGTAAAGGTAAGGCATTGTCCATGAATCAAGAATAATATTTCCTTTTTCGGCAATCCCAATGAGTTTTTTGTCAAGTGCAATGTCAAGAGAAGGATCATCCTGTCTTTGTTTCATGAATTTTTTTGCCTCTTCGCTTTCCCACCAATCCTTGCTTTTTTCAACGGATTCATGATCTACATCGATTCCTGATTTCTTCATTTCTTTAAGAATTGCAGAAGCATGTACAACTTTAATTCCAAGTTTTTTTCCAAGTGAATCTGCCAATGAACTTTTACCTGAACCAGCAAAACCGGAAATTATCAAAAGCATTCTAATCCGTTTAGAATAGGGAAAAAGAGTTTAAGAAAGTAATTATTGTCTTGGGGAATTTAACCGTTAATAAGAATTCTTTTTTGCAGGAAACTTTCCTTCTTGGATATCTTTTGCGTACTTTTTTACCGCAGCAACAGCATCCTTTTTCAGATTGGCGTATTTTTTCAAAAACCTTGGATTGAAGGAGTCATCTGCATTTAATCCGACAAGATCATGGAAAACAAGAACCTGTCCTGCACAATATTTACCTGCACCGATTCCGATTGTCGGGATTGTAAGCGTATCTGAAATTAATCTTGAAATTTTTTCAGGAACAAGTTCAAGTACAATCCATGAACAGCCTGCCTTTTCAAGTGCAATTGCGGAATCAATTAGTTTTTCAGCATCTTTTTTCACAATTGGTTTTGCATCGCTTTGCGGCAAATAACCGATGTGACCCATTACCCTTATTTTATTTTTTGACAGTGCCTTTGCAATTTTTTGCTTTTGGCCCTCAATTTTTACCGCGTTTGCACCTGCTTTAAGAAATTTTTTTGCATTGGCAAGCGCTGTTTTTGGTGTTGAATAGGATCTGTAAGGCATGTCCGCAATAATCATTGCTTTTGGTTCTGCTCTTGCAACCGCTTTCACATGCACAAGCATTTCATTCATCCCGATTTCTCTTGTGGATTTCATTCCATGCACGACATTTGCCACTGAATCTCCGACAAGAATAATATCAATACCTGCTTCATCAACTATTTTTGCTGAAGGATAATCATATGCTGTTACCATTACAATTTTTGTCATGAAAAAGATTAGATTTATCTGATTAAATAGTTTGCTGAAAGCTATTTTGCGGTTTTTTTCAGTTGTTTTAAATACCTTTGAAATTTTCCTGATTTAATTATTCTAAGTGCACTTGCATGTTTTTCTCCCATTGAACGAATGTATAAGTAATCCCATCCTTTTTGTCCTGGATAATTTTTATGCAACCATTCGCCTATGGTTTTTCCCAAATCATAACTCCATTCTGGTTCAAAATAATTAGGATAACCAATAGATTTATTTTTTATTTTAGGTTTTCTATCAAAATCAATTTTTTTATGTTTCTTTTTTTGCAAAATCATGATTCCATGTTCAAGGGCATAAAAAGCATCAACTGCTTCCGCAAAAGGAACATCCATTTTAATCACGCGCAATTGCTGCAATCTATGAATTGCCTCATGAATCGGAGTAACTGAATAATATGGGCTTTCGCTGAATCCTTTTGCAAGGTTCATTTTTCCTGTTTTTTCATGGATTACACCGCCACCAATATGCCCGTACTTTTTCATATACTTGTAAATTGTTTTTCCCATCTGCCTTGCTTCCAAAAGCTCATCTTTACTTGGATTTTTTTCATCAGTTATTGAGGATATAAGGTTGTGGAATATTGTTTGGGAAGTAATGTCAAGTGAATTTTCAAGTATTTTTTTTATTTCAGATTTTCTCTTTGCTGAAAGGTGTCTGCAAAAAATTTTTGCTGCAAAATCAACTTGTGCAATGAATAATTTTCTGTCTTTTTTAGTTAATTTTGTACCTGAAAGCATTTCGTTGTATTGAGGGAGAGGCAATTCAAGGTTTCCTTTTTTAATGTGCTTTTTCCCGTGGTATGTCCATTTTTCCGCAAGAAAATTTTCTGCAAGTTTCTTTGCTTTTACAGAATCAAAACCATCAATTATTTCTCCGGTTAGAATAAAATGAGCTTCGGGAGAATTATCCTTCAATGAATTTTTTGACATAATTTACACACGTATTTGATTACAACTACATTGCAAGGATAGCTTTAAATTGTTTTATTGATTTTTAACCTCAAAACCATATTTCTGAATATTTTTTTATTTTAGGGATTTCCCTGAAAGCAATTGCAAGGTTATGTGCCTTTAATCCAAATTCGGAAAGATAATACTCGCTATTATCCTTCAAATACCTAGATTTTTCTAGGTTCTTTCCTGTGTAGATTACACAAAGATCGAAATCTTTTCTTTTAAGTAATTTTTCAGGGAGTTTAGTAGTATTTGTTTGGTAAATAATAATTTTCCCATACTTTGTTAGGGAATCAGTGCATTTTTTGTTCAGTTTCTTGCTGTGCACAGATTTAATAATACTGTGTTTTTTTCCTCTTGCAATTATTTCAAATCCGTTCTGTAAAAAACAAGCGAGCATTTTTGCTTCTCCTTTTCTGTTTATTTCATCAATCAGGACAGGGCAATTAAATTTTGAAAACAAATCAAAATTAATTGCAAACCCCTCTCTTCCTGTTTTGTCAGTAGGACCGTCAACAAGTATCAAAGAATATTTTGCCGCAAGCCCTAATTTTATTTTACTTGTATCATACCACAGGTATTTTCCATAATCTTTTATCGGCGCATAAATATATTTCACTTCAGCATACTTCCCAGCATATTTTGAATCATGTTCAATTGAATCCACTTGGTATAAAATTGAAAATATTTTTGAGCTTTTGCCACTGCCGATTTCAAGAATCCTGCTTCCTTTAGGGATATTTTTCAGAACCCATTCAAATACTTCATAAGAAAGCACGCATTTTTTTTTGTTTTGTAGCTGGGCTAATTTTAACAATTCAATTTCTTCAATGAATTTTTTTTCCATCTGCATGTAATCATTTTCCAATTGTATTTTTTTATTCAAAGCCAATTTAACACAAGTTAACTTTTTTTATACTCTTATTATTCAATGTAATAAGTAAACTAAATTCTTTTTGGAGGTTTTTGGATGAAAAATATTTTAGCAATACTTATTTTGTTTGCAATTGTTGTTTCAGGATGCACTGCCCAACCGCAAGCACAGGCGGATGATTCAATGATGGAGGATACCTACAGGACAGGCGATAATTCTGTTATTGGTGATGATATGGGCGATTCAATGGGTGATGTAATGGATGATCACATGGGCGATACTGTCGGAGACGCAATGGACGACCACATGGATGATATGATGGGTCATGAAAATACTATTGAATTCACCGAAACAGGGTATGTTCCAAATGAGCTTACAATAAAGGTTGGTGACACTGTTACCTGGGTGAATAAAACACAATCATTGACCTGGCCTGCTTCTGCAAAGCATCCAACGCATACAGCTTACCCTGGATCAGATATTCAAAAATGTGGCACTGATGAACAGGCAGGTATTTTTGATGCGTGCGCTGGCTTTGGTGAAGGTGAATCATATAGTTTTACTTTCAATGAACCTGGTGAATGGTTTTACCATGATCATCTGAATGCAAGCAAGTTCGGAAAAATAATTGTTAAAGCGCAATAAATGTGCCTAGAGTTGCCTGCTTTGCTTTTGCATTGCAGGTTATCTCCTATTTTTTAATTTTTCTAATAGTAATTTATGTAATTTTCATGGAAGAAACAAAATTCATTTGGATGAACGGAAAAATGGTTCCTTGGAAGGAAGCAACAGTCCATGTTCTTACGCATACTCTTCATTACGGCACAGGTGTCTTTGAAGGTATAAGATGCTATGATACAAAGGATGGCTCTGCAATTTTCAGGTTAAAGGAACATGCGAAAAGACTTCTTGATTCCGCGCACATAATGCAAATGAAAGTTCCTTTTACACAAGAGCAGATTGAAAGTGCCTGTAGGCAGATTGTAAAAGAAAATAATCTAAAAGAGTGCTACATAAGACCTCTTGTTTATTTTGGTTATGGCCAAATGGGTCTTGCAACAAAAGGTTGCAAGGTTGATGTTTCTGTTGCTGCTTGGCCATGGGGTTCATACCTTGGCGAAGATGGCATAAAAAATGGTATCAGGGTTAAGGTTTCTTCGTTTACAAGGCACCATGTGAATGTGATGCCTACAAAATCAAAAACAGTGGGCAATTATGCGAATAGCACGCTTGCAAAAATGGAAGCACTTAATTCAGGTTATGAGGAAGCAATAATGCTTGATGCTCAAGGTTATATCAGCGAGTGCAGTGGAGAAAACATTTTCATTGTAAGGGATAATGAAATAATTACTCCTCCTACAACAAATGCGCTTGAGGGAATAACAAGAAAATCAATTATTGAAGTTGCAAAGTCTTTTGGTTATACTGTTAAAGAAGAGCTCTTTACAAGAGACCAACTTTACATTAGCGATGAAGCTTTTCTTACAGGGACGGCCGCTGAAGTAACTCCTATAAGGGAAGTTGACAACCGCACAATTGGTAATGGAATGCCAGGGCCAATTACAAAGAAATTCCAGTCAACTTACTTTGACGCAATTCACGGCAAGGTTCCTGAATATAAAAAGTGGCTTGATTTTGTAAAATAAGCCTTAAATAGTTCATTAATCTTTAATATATTATGAAGTCTAGACGAACTCTTTTTCCTAGAGGGGTATTAAGAAGAATTTCCTGACGCTGATTGGTTGAACCAGTTTTGCCCGGAGTAAAACGGGTCTCAGTGCCTTTATCAAAACCTAAAATAGGTGAAAAATCAGGAACAAAAATAAAACTAGGTTTCGGAAAAAGAACTGTTGATTTAAGGCAGCAGCAACCAAATTATTCTTCTCGGGTAGTTCCTGGAAAATCTACTGCTGAAAGAGTTTCCCCTAAAAAATAACTGCAAGATTAGCTGCAAGGCAAAAAGTTGCAGAGGAAAGAAAAAATAGGTCGCCAAAAAAACTTACTGCTGCAGGAAGAGCAAGATTAGTTGATGCAAAAAAATTAAAATCCAGCAGACAACCTTCAGGATATCCTGAACCGCCACTCAAAAAACCTGCTAAACCAAAGCGAAGAAGATAACATCTAATTTTTACCGGTTTAATTTTGATTATTCAATGTTGCGTATTTCATTTCCATGCTGATCCATAATTTTTTTCCCATGGCCTAGTTTTCTTCCTTCATTTTCAAGTGTAATTATCCTATGCCCGCTTCTTGTTTTGGCTAATAATTCTTTTTGTGCAGCAAGAATCATTCTTGTTTTTGGTCCGGTTTCAGGTTCAAAAAGAGTGTCAAAAAATTCTGCAAGAACACCCATTTTTCTTTCATGATCTGCAAGCTGATCTCTCATTCTTTCTATTTTCAAATAATCATGGCTTTCGTTTTTCAATTCTCTTCGAAGTGCAATTCCTCTGCTCTGAAGCATCGCATACATTAATTTGTATTCCCTTATAACTCTAGGATTATGATCAATAAACAAATCAGTAGCTTGTCTTACAACTGCCTGAAATTCTTCTGGGGATGCGCTTATAATATTTTTTATTATTGGTTTTCCGCTGTGGTCAAAAAGAATTGTTGGTTCCTTAACTTTTTCCCTAGGTTTTTCAGTTGATTCACCACGCAGTGCCTTTGCCCTATCTTGCGCAGGTTTTTCAAAATATCTCGCAGGCAAACTTAAATCATGGCTTATGAGTTCTCCGCTTGGCCCGTATAAAACTCCTTTGATTCCTTTAGGTAAATTATGCCCATGCACTGTAACCCGTTTCATTAAGAATAGTAAATTTTCCTTTAATTTAAACCTTTCCTGCTTGTTTTAGCGATACTTATTTAAATTTCTAGGACTTAATTATTAACATGAATTTTAATGCAAGAATAAGGAAATTAGGCATTTTGCTTGTCCTTGTACTTGTATTGCTAGCTTAAGCACCCGCAAAAATTTTCGACTTCTGCGGGGTGCGATTCCAAAAACACAGAAGTCTTTATAGTAAAGAAGGAGAAATGAAAAAAAAAGAAAAGTGAATTTAATGGAAAAAAAAGTAATTAGAATTTTTGACACAACGCTTCGTGACGGTGAACAAAGTCCGGGCGCGACACTTTCGCATAAAGAAAAAATTTTAATTGCACAGCAACTTGAACGCCTTAATGTTGATATTATTGAAGCTGGTTTTCCTGTTGCCTCAAAAGATGATTTTAAAGCAGTGAATGAAATCGCAAAAATACTAAAAAAAAGTATTGTTTGTGCTCTTGCAAGATGCAAAAAAGAGGATATTGATGTTGCTGCAAAAGCACTTGAGCCTGCAAAGAAAAAAAGGATTCATGTATTCCTTGCAACATCCCCAATCCATATGAAGTACAAGCTCAAGATGGATGAATCGCAGGTTCTTGAAGAGGCAGAGAAATGGGTTAAGTATGCAAAGCAGTTTGCTGAGGATATTGAATTTTCTCCTGAAGATGCCGGACGATCAAATCCTGAATTTCTTTACAAGGTTCTTAGTGTTGCAATAAAAGCAGGCGCAACAACCCTCAATATACCTGATACTGTTGGTTACACTGAACCTGCAGAGTACGGAAAATTAATTAAAGGAATAATTGAAAATACTCCTGGATATCATAAAGGAATTATAATTTCCACGCATTGCCATGATGATCTTGGTTTGAGTGTCGCAAACAGCCTTGCCGCAATTGATGCAGGCGCGACACAGGTTGAGGGTACAATAAATGGTATTGGTGAAAGAGCAGGAAACACTGCGCTTGAAGAGGTAATAATGAACCTTCATTCAAGAGAAAATTATTTCAATGCAACAACCAACATTAATCTTTCAGAAATTTACAATACAAGTAGGATGGTTTCATCTTTTACTTCTCTTGTGGTTCAGCCTAATAAGGCAATTGTTGGAAGGAATGCGTTTGCGCACGAAGCAGGTATTCATCAGCATGGGATTCTTGCAAACAGGGAAGTTTATGAAATAATGAATCCAAAAACAATTGGAAAGGAAACTGAACTTGTTATTGGCAAACATTCAGGAAAAGCAGCTATTAATGATTTTTTAAAAAAGAATGGCTATGATTTAAACGAACCTGATGTTGCAGAAGTAACTGAAAGGGTTAAGGCTCTTGCGGATAAGAAAAAAATTATTTTTGATGAAGATGTAATTGCAATTGCAAACAGCATTACAAACAGCCTTGAACCTGAAACGGTTTTTGTAAAACTCGAAGAAATAATTATTAATACAGGAAATAAAATGAAACCAACTGCAACTGTGAAGCTCAGTTATCTTTCACATGAAAAAACAGCAGTTGCTTCAGGAGTTGGACCTGTTGATGCAATGGCAAAAGCAATAAGCTCCGCGCTTGGGGAAAAATTTGAATTAAAAGAATACAATCTGAAAGCAATAACAGGCGGGACTGATGCGCTTGCTGATGTCACTATTGTGGTTTCAAATAAGGGTGGAAAAATTTTTAGTGCTGAATCACTGAATGAGGACATTACAATGGCTTCTGCTGAGGCTCTGATAAAGGGTATTAATAAAGCAATTGCGTTTGAAAAAAATGAAAAGGGAGATGAGTCAAAATGAACGGTGCGCAACAATTTCTTAAATCTTTGAGGAAAAACAAAGTAGAACATGCTTTCGGCATTCCTGGAGGAGTGCTAATTCCATTCTATGATGAATTGTATAAGGATAACAGCGGGCTTAAACATATTCTTGTAAGGCATGAGCAAGCAGGAGCCCACATGGCTGAGGGTTATGCAAAAGTATCCGGAAAAGTAGGCACATGCATTGGAACATCAGGACCTGGTGCCACAAATCTTGTTACAGGTATTGCGGATGCGTTTATGGATTCTGTGCCAATTGTTGCGATTGGCGGACAAGTTGCTACATCTCTTATAGGAAAGGACGCTTTTCAGGAAGCAGATATGATGGGAATTACGAATCCAATTACAAAGCATAATTTCCAGATAAGAAATCCGAATAAGATTGAATCTGTTGTTGATGCGGCTTATTTTATTGCTTCCACAAACAGACCCGGTCCGGTTTATATTGATCTTCCTAAAGATACTCAGCAAAAAGATGTAACTGGTTCTGAAAAGGTAAATTTATCTGGTTACAAAGTTCTTGAAGGTTTTGATAAAGAGGCTGTAAAGGAGGCTGCAAAACTTTTACTTTCTGCACAAAGACCTGTAATTCTTGTTGGCGGTGGAGCAGTTCATGCGAATTGTTCACAGGAATTAAAGCAGCTTGCTGAAATTTGTATGATTATGGTTGCAAGTACCAGTCAAGGTAAGGGCGTTTTTGATGAAAGGCATCCGCTTTCAATTGGCATGACAGGAATGCATGGTAAACCGCCTGCTGTTTTTGCAATTCAAAAAAGTGATGTGCTTTTTACAATTGGAATGCGTTTCGATGATCGTGTTACAGGACAATTGAATTCTTTTGCACCAGAAGCAAAGGTTATTCATATTGAAATTGATCCTAGTGAGATTCACAAAAACAGAACTGCTAACATCCCTATTCTTGGTGATGCAAAAGATGTTCTTACTGAATTAGTTATTGTTATAAAAAAAATGCAATGGAAGAACACTGCTTGGTTGGATAAACTGAAATTATTGAAGAAAGAATACCAGGATGATAATCTTGATATTAATACTGAGCCGATTGATCCGAGAAAATTGATGTTCGAGCTTCAGAAAGTAATTGATGATGACACTATTGTTGCAACAGGTGTCGGCGAGCATCAAATGGATGTTGCGCATTTCATTAAGTTTGCAAAACCAAGAAAATTCATTACTTCAGGCGGTCTTGGAACAATGGGTTTTGGTTTTCCTGCAGCAATAGGCGCGAAAGTTGCGATGCCAAAAAATGATGTAATTAATGTTGATGGTGATGGTAGCTTTATGATGACAATGCAGGAACTTGCCACAGTAAAGGTCAATGATATCAAGGTTACTAATATTATAATGAATAATGGTTACCTTGGAATGGTAAGAAGTTGGCATGATCTTTTCTATGAAGGTAGGAGAAGCCAGGTTCATCTTGGAAAAATACCTGATTTTGAAAAGCTTGCAAATGCATTTTCGCTTGAGGGCATTACTGTTGAAAGGCCATCTGAAATAGGAGATGCATTTAAAAGAGCGCTTGCAAGTGATGGTACTTCTATAGTGAATGTGCATGTTAAAGAGGATGCAATTGTATTACCTATAGTTCCTGCAGGTGCAAGCAACAGCAAGATGATTGGAGATATGATTCCAAAGGATTATTTTGAATGAATGGGGGTGCATGGGTTATGGAAAAATATATTATAAAATTTCTTGCAGTAAATTCAAGAGGAGTAATTGCACGGCTTTCTGCTCTTATTGCAAGAAAAGGTTTCAATATTGAGTCTTTTTGTGCAGGCCATCATATCAAAGATGGTGAAAGTTCTATTGTAATAACTTTTTCAGGGTCTGAGGGAGATGTTCAGCAGGCTGTTGCACAGATGAGCAAACTGATTAACATTATCAGTGCTGAATATTATCACGAAAAGGATGTTGTACAGCGTGAGCTTCTTCTTGTGAAACTCAAAAATGTTTCAGGAGTAAAAGAAAAGGCTCAGGCTCTTGGCGGCAGGCTTATGAAAGAATATAGTGGATTTGTTGATTTTGAATTTGTCGATAAACCAAACAGTATTGAAAAAAATGTCGCTGAATTAAAGAAAAATTTTACTGTGATTGATATTTCAAGGAGCGGTAACAATGCGATTTAATAAAAATTTGCATTGGAAAATATTATTGATTAATGGGGTGATGATGTGAAATTTTTGAAGGACAAAGATGCTGATGTTAATTCAGTAAAGGGAAAAACTATTGCAGTTATTGGTTATGGTGCACAGGGTGCTGCTCAGGCAATGTGTATGAAAGATTCTGGTCTTAACGTAATAATTGGATTGAGGCAGGGCAGCGAGAAATGGAAAACTGCAGAACAGTATGGTTTTGAGGTTCTTGAAACAGCAAAAGCTGCTGAGAAAGCCGATATAATCCATGTTCTTATGCCTGATGAAAAGCAGGCTGATGCATTTGAAAATGACATTAAACCTCATTTAACAAAAGGAAAAACTCTTTCATTTTCACATGGATTTAACATTTGTTACAAGTTCATTGTTCCTCCAACAGACATTGATGTTATAATGGTTGCGCCGAAAGCCCCTGGCACAGAAGAAAGAAAACAGTTTTTGCAGGGCTTTGGTGTTCCTGGTCTTATTTCAATAAGGCAGGATGTTTCAGGCAATGCAAAAAAAACCGCGCTTGCAATGGCAAAAGCATGTGGTTTCACAAGGGCAGGAGTAATTGAATGCACTTTTGAACAGGAAACATTTGAGGATCTTTTCGGAGAACAGGCTGTTCTTTGTGGAGGGCTTTCTGAATTGATTACTACAGGCTTTGAAACTCTTGTTGAGGCGGGTTATCCTGCTGAAATGGCTTATTTTGAATGCCTTCATGAAACAAAACTCATTGTTGACCTTATTTATGAAGGCGGAATGACTCATATGTGGGATGTTGTTTCAAATACTGCTGAATACGGTGGCAGGACAAGAGGAAAGGCAATTATAGATCCTGAAGTAAAGCAGAGAATGAAGAAGCTTCTTGCTGATGTTGAATCAGGGAAATTTGCCAATGAGTGGATTGCCGAGTATAAAAGCGGATTGAAGAATTTCAAAAAACTCAGGGAAGAGCAGAATAACCATGAGATTGAAATTGTTGGCAAAGAGATTAGGGATCTTTTCAAAAAAGAGTGATTTCATTGGTTAAATATAAAATTGCGCTGATGCCCGGAGACGGCATCGGTCCCGAAATAATTTCTGAGGGCAGAAAAGTAATTGATGCTGTTTCAGAGCTCAATGGATTTGAAATTGATTGGGTTGAGTATAATAATGGCGCCGAGAAATATCTCAAAACTGGTGAATTAATTACTGAAGAAACCCTTGCGGAAATTAAGGGTTCATGTAAAGCAATTTATCTTGGCGCGCTTGGAGATCCAAGGTGCAAGCCAGGTATTTTAGAAAAAGGAATTCTTCTCAAAACAAGGTTTTATTTTGACCAGTATGTTAACTTAAGGCCAATTAAATTACTTGATGGTGTTGATTGTCCGCTTAAGGGTAAGGGTCCAAAGGATATTGATTTTACTGTTGTACGCGAAAACACTGAGGACTTTTATGTTGGCATAGGTAATCGTGTTGGTAAAGGAAATTCAAAGCAGGGGCTTGAAGTTCTTCGTGAATTGTATAAAGTTAAATTTGGTCTTGATATTGAAAGCACGGATGAAATTGCTTATCAGATTGGTGTGATGAGCAAATCTGGTGCTGATCGCGTGATAAAATATGGGTTTGAACTTGCAAAAAAAGAAAATGTTGAAACAGTTTATTTTGTTGACAAGGCAAATGTGCTTTCCGACATTTATGGTTTTTGGCGTGAAAGGGTTGAGTTGCAGGCAAAGAATTATCCTGGCATAAAACCTGAGTTCATGTTTGTTGACGCAATTACCATGTGGTTTGTGAAAAATCCTGAATGGTTTAAGGTTGTCACAACTCCGAACATGTTTGGTGATATTATAACTGATTTAGGCGCAATGATTCAGGGTGGTTTAGGTTTGGCGCCTGGCGGAAACATTAATCCTGATGGAATTTCAATGTTCGAACCAATTCATGGTTCTGCTCCAAAGTATAAGGGTCTTGATACTGCAAATCCACTTGCAACAATATGGGCAGGTGCATTAATGCTTGAGGAAATAGGTGAACCAGAATCAAAGGAGCTTATTGTGAATGCAATTCAGGAAATTTTGAAAGAAGGGAAAGTAAAAACAAAAGACCTTGGTGGCACGCATAAATGCAGTGAAATGGGTTCTGCTGTTGCTGAAAAGTGCAAAGAGCTTTTTCAGTAGTTTATTTTTCTGAACTTATTTTTGGAGATAAAAATAATAATTCAACTTAACCTAATTCTTTAATGTTATTTGATCCCTTAATTATTGCTTTTATTGTAGCTTTTATTGGATTTATTTTTCAGAAAAAATTTGGTTTTGATCAAAAATCACTGGCAAATATCCTTATTTACATTACTGGTCCGGCGCTTACATTTGCAGCAATTTATTCAAAAGAAATTATTCTTCATGAATTTTTTGTAATAGGGGTTTCGGCATTTGCTGTGATGTTTGCATCAGGTATTTTTGCATATTTGCTTTATCGTGTACTTGGTTACACTGGAACGGGAATGATTCTTCCTGCAATGTTCATGAATTCTGCCTATCTTGGTTTTCCTGTTGCGCTTTTTGCTTTTGGAGAAGAAGGTTTACAATATGCAATAATTTATGATTTATTTGAAACACTTTTGATGTTTTCGCTTGGGGTTTTTCTTGTTCAAAGTGCATTGAAAAAAAAGCGGGAAAAACTTGCAGGAATTTTAAAATTACCTTTGATTTATGCCATTTCATTTGCAATTATTTTTAATTTTGCACAAATTCAGATTCCTTCAGTTCTTGTTGAATCATTGAACCTATTGGGTCTTGCTACAATACCTCTTGCTTTACTTTCACTTGGGGGAAGACTTGCCCAACTTAAAATTGGTTCATTAAAAATACCGGTTGCTGCGGTTTTTTCAAGGCTTGCAATAGGCGCGGTAATCGGACTTGCTTTTGTATATTTATTTAATCTCTCTGGAATTCTTGCTTCAATTGTTCTTTTGCTTTCGGTGATGCCTCCTGCGGTTAACAGTTATGTGCTTAATGAAAAGTTTTCAAATGAAGCTGATAATGCAGCAACTGCTGTTTTAATTGGAACTATTTTGAGTGTGATTCCTATAGGCATTATTCTTTTTTTCCATTAATTTAAATTTTTTGTGTAAACAAAAAGAATATAATGTACAAAATGCATTAGTTGAATGTTCATTATGTCTGCACAACAAACAAATACTTCAAATAATTCAGCTGATGTAAATTCTGATTCAAATTTAATTGCGGCGCTTGCTTACCTGCCTGTTCTTCAGCCGTTTATTCCAATAGTTACTTTGCTTTTGAGGCCTAATGATAAATTTGTAAAGTTTCATTCAATTCAGGCGCTTGGACTTTTTCTTGCAATATTTATTGGCGGGTTGATTTTCAGCATAATTGCAATCATATTTGCTGTGGCAACCCTTGGTCTTGGCATATTTTTGCTTTTGCCGATATTTGCAGTATGCGGGCTTGCTGAACTCATTTTAAGCATTATTTTGATGATTAAGGCATACCAAGGGGAAAAGTACAAGCTTCCTGTAATTGGCGAATGGGCTGAAACTTTCAAGTAAATTTAACAAAAACCTTTTATATTTCCTGCAACCCATATATTATAATGTTATACGCTACAATTGCAAAGAATGATTCAGCTGTTTCAAAAGTAGCTTCGGCATTTGCTTTTTATTTCTATTTCTTTTTCTTTAAATAACACCCTTTCTGACCTTTGGCAAGAAGGATTGGGTTTCCAAAAAGTTTTTTTAAGTTAAATTAAATTAGGGTTGAAAATAAATTTTGAAAATTGGTGAGGTTTATGAGTTTGGAGAAAACAAGAAAAAAAATTGATGAAGTTGATGATGAAATAGTTGATTTATTGAATAAGCGCCTTGAACTCGCTATTGATGTTGGCAAAGAAAAAAAAGAACACAGCGAAATTGTTTATGATCCTGTAAGGGAAGAACAGATAATTGAAAAGCTTGCAAAAAAAAGCAAGGGTTTTCCAAAAGAGGGCATTGAGTCAGTATTCAGAGAAATTTTTAGTGTTTCAAGAAAGGCACAGTCCCCTATAAAGATTGCTTACCTTGGGCCTGAAACAACATTCACGCATTCAGCTGCATTAAAACAATTTGGTACGCAGGCGGAGTATAAATCAAAAGACTCTATTAATGATGTTTTTCTTTCCGTTGAAAAAGGCGAAACCGATTTTGGTGTTGTTCCTGTAGAAAATAGCATGGAAGGTTCAGTCAATAGAACCTACGATAGGCTCATTACATCGGAACTTAATATTGTTGGTGAAATCTCATTGAAAGTAAACCATAATCTTCTTTCTAAATACAGGTTAAGAGATATCACAAAGATCTACAGTCATCCTATGGCGATTGCTCAATGCAGGGAATGGATTTCGAAGAATTTGCCAAAAGCGGAAATATTTGAAGTGAGTTCAACTGCGGCAAGTGTTGAAGCAGGCACTTTGTATTTAAATTCTGCTGGCATTGGTTCTGAGCTTGCTGCACAAAAATTTGGTTTGCAGGTTGTTGAAAAAAATATTCAGGATTTAAGCTCCAATTATACAAGATTCCTTGTGCTTGGCAGGGTGATGCCTAAAAAATCTAGTAAAAGCAAAACAAGTATTGTTTTTTCGGCAAAGCATGAACCAGGTTCTTTGTTTAATGCACTTGAGCCTCTTAAAAAGCATATGATTAACATGACTAAAATAGAGTCAAGACCGACAAGGATGAGAAACTGGGAGTATGTGTTCTTTGTTGATTTCCAGGGGTATGTTGAGGATGAAAATGTGGTAAAAGCACTTGGGGAAATGAAGAAAAATACTGCCCTACTGAAAATACTCGGGTCTTATCCTGAAAAAGCGAGGTTTGAATAATTCTTAAAAAAATGGGAGATTTTTTTAAAAAAAAAACTCGCACCGACAAAGTAGCTTAAAAATGGTTATAAATGCCAAAAATTTAGTTTAGTATTAAACTAAAATACGGGGTATGGTTATGGAAGAAACAAATGCATTGGCAATATTTCAAGGCAAGAAAATAAGGAGAACCATGCATGATAGCGAATGGTGGTTTTCAATCGAGGATATTGTAAAAGCTCTAACTGATTCTCAGGATCCAAAACAATATATCAATAAATTGAGAAAAAGGGATGAACCCCTTTCAAAAGGGTGGGTACAATTTGTACATACCCTTCCTGTTTTAACTTCTGGGGGAAAGCAAAAAGTGAATTGTTCTAATACTAAAGGTATTTTTAGAATAATCCAGTCAATTCCCTCTCCAAAAGCCGAACCATTCAAACTCTGGCTTGCTAAGGTAGGGTATGAAAGAGTAGAGGAAATTCAAAATCCTGAACTTGCTCAAAAAAGAATGAAAGAATTGTACAAACAAAAAGGTTATTCTGATGACTGGGTTGAAAAAAGAGTAAGAGGAATTGCAATTAGGGATGAACTAACTGATGAGTGGAAAAAAAGAGATGTAAAAACAAATAAAGAATATGCTATTCTTACTGCTAAAATTTCAAAAGAAACGTTCGGCATGACTCCTGGTGAATACAAGAAATTCAAGGGTTTGAAGAACGAAAACCTAAGGGATTATATGGATGATTTAGAACTCATTTTTTCAATGTTTGGAGAAAGAGTTACAACCGAAATAACCAAAAATCAAGACACCAAAGGGTTTGATGAATGTAAGGGTGCGGCAAAAAAAGGCGGAAAAGTAGCAGGAAATGCAAGAAAAGATGCTGAAAAACAGATTGGAAAACCAATTTCAAAAAAAGATAATTATAAGCAATTAACGGAAAAAAAGAAACTTAAAAGGTAATAAAATGATACAATTACAAAATATATTAACCAATGGTAGTTACCTAGAAAAAGCGAGGTTTGAATAAAAATGGCTGAAGTTAAGGAACTGGAAAAAATCGCAAAATCCCTGAGAAAGGACATTGTTGAAATGACCAATATTAGCCAATCGGGTCATCCGACTACCTCAATGAGCTGCATAGACATACTCACGGCACTTTACTTTTCAGAATTGAAACACAACCCAAAAAACCCAAAAGACCCTAATAGAGATAGGTTCATTTTGAGCAAGGGGCATGGCGCTCCTGCAATTTATGTGTGCCTTGCGCATGCAGGTTATTTTCCGAAAGAGGAATTAAAGCATTTAAGAGAAATCAATCATTTATTGCAAGGTCATCCAAGTACGAGCATTCCAGGTATAGAGATTGCCACCGGCTCCTTGGGCATGGGTCTTAGCGTTGGCAATGGCATTGCATGGGCTGCAAAGCTTGACAAAAAAGATTATCACACTTATGTGATGTTCGGCGATGGTGAATTGCATGAGGGCCAATGTTGGGAATCCATAATGGCTACTCCTGATTTTAAACTTGATAATGTAACATTAATTGTTGATAGAAATAGATTACAGAATGATGGTTGGATTGATGCTGAAAAACAGCTCGAGCCACTTGACAAAAAATTCGAGGCATTCGGCTGGGAAGTACTTACAATAAACGGTCATGACATGAAAGAAATCCTTGATGCGTTAAGGCATGCATGGAAATCAAAAAATCCTGTATGTGTTATTGCAAATACAATCAAGGGCAAGGGCGTAAAAATAATTGAAGATGATCCTGATATGCATGGAAAACCTTTGAGCAAGGAACAATACGCTGAAGCAATAAAGGAGTTGGCAGAATGAATAAGTACAAAGTCGGTGAAAAGGCCGCAAGTAGAGATTCTTACGGACAGGCGCTTATTGAGCTTGGAGAAAAACATGAGGAAATTATTGTAATGGATGCGGATCTTGCAAAGAGTTCCAAGGCGTATGATTTTGCAAAAGTTTTTCCAAACAGATTCAAGTATGCTGGGATTTCAGAACAAGATATGGTTTCAATGGCTGCGGGTCTTGCAACTACAGGAAAAGTTCCTTTTATTAGTTCGTTTGCCTGCTTTTTGCCGACGCGCGGTTATGACCAGATAAGAGTTAGCGTCTGTTATTCAAACACAAATGTGAAAATAACTGGTTCACATGGCGGTTTAATGACAGGAAAGGACGGTCCTACAGGTCAGGGTATTACTGATTTGGCTCTGATGAGAAACCTGCCTAATATGCATGTTCTTGTTCCTGCTGATGTTCAAGAAACCATTGCGTGTACAAGGGCAATGTATGAAAATAAAGGCCCTTTTTACATGAGGACTGCGAGGGAAAAAACAGTTATTCTTAATGAAAATGTTCCTGAGGTAAAATTAGGAACTTCTTTTTTGTTAAGGGATGAAAGCGATGCAGTAATCATTGCTGTTGGTGCAATGGTTCCTGAGGCGGTAAAGGCTGCTGATAGCCTGAAGCAAAAGGGTATATGTGTGAGTGTCCTGAACTGTGTTTCACTCAAGCCAATTGATGAAAAAGCAGTTCAAAAAGTTTCAAAAAACGGGCTTGTTGTTTCTGCTGAAGATGGTGTTGTCGAGGCTCTGGGTGCGAGTGTTGCGGAAATAATTGCAGAAAAAAGAATTGATGCAAAACTCATTCGGGTTGGATTGAATAACAAATTTGCAGAATCAGGTGATGCATTTGATTTGCTTGCAAAATACAAAATGGATGCAAATGCAATTGAAAAAAATATACTTAATGGTTTAAAGGAGATGAAATAATGTTGATGATATTAAAGATGGGTGTAACCCAACAGCAGATTGACAAGCTTGTTGATTTTATTGAAAAACACAAGCTTAAGGCGCATGTTTCTATTGGAGAAACAAAAAGTATTGTTGGGATTATTGGCGATGAGTCAAAGATTTCCAAAGAGCATCTTGAAAGTTTTGATTTTGTTGAAAAGGTAATGCCTGTGCAGAAACCTTATAGGCGAGCTTCAAGGGAAATTCATCCTGAGAATACAGTAATTGATGTAAAGGGCGTTAAAATCGGCGGAAATGAAATTACAATGATAGCAGGTCCTTGTAGTATTGAAAGCGAGGAACAGGCTTTTGAGATTGCAACAGCTTTGAAAAAAATGGGTGTAAAGGTTTACAGGGGATCTGCTTACAAGCCGAGAACATCGCCTTATGCATTCCAGGGTCTTGGACTTAAGGCACTTAAAATTTTGAGAAAAATCGGTGACGAATTAGGCCTTGTTGTTGAAACAGAATTAATGGATATAAGAAATATTGAAGTTGTTGCAAAACATGTGGATATGATTAGGATTGGTGCAAGGAACACGCAAAACTTTGATTTGCTAAAAGAGGTTGGAAAAGTTGACAAACCGATAATTTTGAAAAATGGGGTTTCAACCACAATGGAAGAATGGTTGTTTGCGGCAGAGTATATTCTTAATGAGGGCAACAATAATGTGATTCTTTGTGAAAGAGGAATAAGGACTTATGAGCCTGCAACAAGAAACACTCTGAATTTAAGCGTGATTCCTATTCTAAAGGAGCTTACTCATCTGCCAGTAATTGTAGATCCTTGCCATGCGGCAGGAAAGCGTGGGCCTATACCTGCATTAAGTAAAGCTTCTGTTGCTGTAGGCGCAGATGGTTTGCTTATAGAGGTGCATAATAATCCTCAAGTTGCTTTGTCAGATGCGGCTCAGCAATTGACTCCAAAGGATTTTGAAATACTTTATAACGACCTGAAAAGAGTTGCTAAATCTGTTGATAGAACGTTGGTGTAAATGAAATTAATTTTGTGCAGACACGGACAAACAGACTACAATAAAGAGCACAGGCTACAGGGAAGTCTTGAAACTGACATAAGTTCAGAAGGTAGAAAGCAGGCCAGGGAAGTTGGGGATTTTTTAAAATCAAAAGAATTTGATTTTGCTTTTTGTTCTCCTCAAAAAAGATGTATGCAGACTGCTTCTGAAATAATGGCATTTCATAAGGATAAAGAGCTTGTTCAGCGAAATGAATTAAGGGAAATAGATGTTGGTAAATATGAAGGAATGAATCCGGCGGAAATAGAAAAAAAATTTCCAGGAGACTGGAAAAAGCGTATGCAGGATAAATATTCTTTTGTTCATGCAGCTGGTGAAAGTTATGCCAAAATGGATTCTGAAAGAATAAAGCCTTTGCTTCAGGAATTTAAGGAAAAATATTACAGCCGAACCTTGTTGTTGGTAACTCATATGGGAACTGGCAGACTCATAATAGGGAATATGCTTGGGCTCAAAGGAAAAGAAATGATGGAAATTCATTTTCCTAATGACTGTATTTATTTTATTGAATATAGACCACATAAAACCGTACTTGAATATGTTCTTGTTGAAACAGGGAAAAAAGGAAAAGGATTCATAACAGATACTGATTATTATTGAAAATCAGCTTTTTTTCATGATTTAAGGGACGTTTATTCAAGGTATTTTGAATTTTATACCGAAAAATATTTATTCAACCTCCAAGCTATTAGTGTTATAGTTTTGGTTTGGGGGGATTGGTTTGAATTCTAATCAGGAAAGCAGTGAAGTTATTTGTGAAGTTTGTAAAATCCAATTAGATAAAATTGCACAGGTAAAGCATTTAACTAATCTTGAATTAGCTGTTCTTACTCAGCCGAAACGCGTGCTTAACATAAATATCCCTCTTATTATGGATAATGGGGTTGTAAAAATTTTTCCTGCATTTAGAGTGCAGTACAATGATGCCCGAGGTCCTACAAAAGGAGGAATAAGGTTTCATGACCATATTAATCTTGCACATGTAAAGGAACTTGCATTTTTAATGAGTCTTAAATGTGCACTTGTAGATATTCCGCTTGGTGGATCAAAAGGGGGAATTAAAGTTAATCCACGCGAACTAACTAAAGGAGAATTACAAAGACTTAGCAGGTCTTACATAAGGGAATTTGTTGATTTTATTGGTCCTGACAGAGATATACCTGCTCCTGATCTGAATACAACTCCTGAAATAATGGGTTGGATGCTTGATGAATATGAAAAAATAATGGGCAAAAAAGCACCTGGGATGATTACAGGAAAACCTCTTTCAATTGGAGGAAGCAAAGGAAGAGTATATTCAACTTCTCTTGGGGGAGCTTTTACAATTAGAAATTATTTTAACTCAATTTCAAAAAAAGAAAAAGGAACAACTGTTGCAATTCAGGGATTTGGAAATGTTGGTTCTCACCTTGCCAAAATTCTTGATGAGTGGGGTTATACTGTTGTTGCAATTTCAGATTCAAAAGGCGGAGTTTACAAAAAATCTGGTTTAGATATAAAAAAGCTTTTAGCAGAAGCTGATTCAGGAAAAAAAGTTCAAGAAACAAGTGTTGGTGAAAAAATAAGTAATGGTGATTTGCTTGAACTTGATGTTGATGTGCTTGTTCCTGCTGCAGTTGAAAATGTCATTAATTCAGGAAACATAGAAAAAATAAAAACAAAACTAATTGTGGAACTTGCGAATGGTCCTATTACAACTGACGCGGATGATTTTTTTGAAAAAAAGAATGTTGTTATTTTGCCTGATATTCTTGCAAATTCAGGTGGGGTAATTGTAAGCTACTTTGAATGGGTACAGAATCAGTCAAATTATTATTGGGAAGAGGAAGAAGTAAATCAAAAACTTGAAATGTATATGAAAAGAGCTTTTGATGAAGTAAATAAGTTAAAGAACGAGGGTGAATTTTCTTTCAGAAAAGCATCCTATGTGCTTGCTGTAAAAAGAATTCTTCAAGCTGAGGAAGATAGGGGAATAATAGTTAAAAAAAAGTAATTTTTGTAAAGGGCAATTATAACTAACATTTAAATACTTTAGGTAATGGTATTATTGTATGGCTAGAAGGGATTTACTTTGGCTCAAATCAATTTGTTTTGAGTAGTCCTAGGAATGCCATAGCAACTATTTTTATTAAATTCTACTCTATTTACGCATGGCACTGGCTTTAAGCCACTGCATTGTAACTGATTGGGGATATAGCATAACCTGGTAGTGTACCTGGCTCCAGACCAGAGGATGGGGGTTCAAATCCCTCTGTCCCCACATCTTTTTATTTCTCTTAAAAAGAGAAAGGAAAAAGCGGTATCAAAAAGAAAGAGAATCAAGCATAATTTGTGCTTATAATGAAAAAGTGAGTTTATTGGAAGGGCTAAAAGAGCTGAAAAAAGCAAAGAAAGGAAGCATTGTTCCATTATACGAGGAAATGTCCACTGAAATGAATGCATTTGATTATTTTAGTAGACTCTCAAATCACGGTGCTTCAAAAAATTCTATTTTACTTGAAAGCGCGGACATAATTACAAAGTATGGTGAAAAAAGCATTGGTTCTGTTGATCCATGCATTAAAGTAATTGGGCGAAGCGAGAAGTTTGAAATAATTTCTCTTAATTCTTTGGGTGACGAATTCCTGAAAAATATTGTTCAGAATTTGCAGTTTTGTTCAGACTTAAAAATTGAAAAGAAAAAAATTTCAGGTACAATAAAAAAATCAAGTGCAATTACCTCTGAAAATGAAAGGCTTAACTCAAAAACACAGGCAGATATTCTAAGGGCAATTGCATTCAAACTTGTTCCTGTTTACAAACCTTTTCCTGTTTATGGCGGTCTATTTGGGTGTATTGCGTATGATTTTATTGATCAGTTTGAAACCCTTCCTGAAAACAAAAAAGATGTGCTTAACGAACCTGATTATGAAATGAATTTTTATAATAATATTTTTATTTTAGACCATAAAAAGGAAAAAATTACTTTTGTTGCAAACGCCCTTATTTTTGATGAACAGGATAAAGATAAAGAATTAAAACGCTGCCAGAAAATAATTGATTCTTATAAAAAGGTGTTTTCAAAATCGCCAAATGGAAAAAAAACTAATTATTCAAAAAGAGTTGTTTCAACAGATACAACCAAAGAAGAATTTGAAGAAACCGTTTCTGAGCTTAAAAAAAATGTTTTTTTAGGGGATGTGTTTCAGGTTGTTCCTTCAAGAACCATAACTTCGACTTTTAGTTGTGAACCTCTTGACATCTATAATTCATTGAGAAATCTTAATCCAAGTCCTTACATGTTTTTCTTTTCAAATGAAGCAGGAATACTTTTAGGAAGCAGTCCGGAAACATTCATTAAAGTTTCAGGAGAAAAGAGAAAAAAAATTGAAATCAGACCTATCGCAGGAACCAAACCAAGAGGTTTTGTAAATGGGTTACTTGATGCAGATCTTGATTCAAGGTTTGAGGCGGAACTGAAAACAGATCAGAAAGAAATTGCCGAGCATACGATGCTAATTGATCTTGCGAGAAATGATGTTGCAAGAGTTTCAGAAGCAGGAAGCAGGCATTGTGATATGCCATACCGTATAGAAAAATATTCACATGTTCAGCATATTGTAAGCACGGTTTCAGGAACACTTAAAGCGAATATGGATGCATTACATGCTTACCTTGCATGTATGAACATGGGTACACTTACCGGTGCACCAAAAGTTGAGGCAATGAAACTTATAAGAGTACATGAAAAAACACGGCGTGGTTTTTATGGTGGGAGTATTGGTTATCTTACTCCTTCAGGTGAATTTGATTCTGCAATAGTAATCAGAAGCATGACCCTTAAAGGAAACACCGCTTATATTCGGACAGGCGCGGGAATTGTTTATGATTCTGTTCCTGAGAAGGAATTTTTTGAGACTGAAAAAAAGGCACGGGCGTGTCTTGAGGCAATTGAAGTTGCGGAGGCAAAAAAATGAAAAAAATTCTTTTTATAGATAATTTTGATTCCTTTACATATAACCTTGTGGATGAATTTGAAAAAAGAAACTGCGAAGTTATTGTGTACAGGAATAATACCCCAATTGAAAAAATAAAGGAAATAATTTCAGAACTCAAACCAGGATTAATAGTAATTTCTCCAGGTCCTTCAAACCCGGCAAATGCGGGCAACTGCATGCCTATAATAAAGGAATTTTCCGGAAAAGTGCCTATTTTCGGGGTTTGTCTTGGGGAGCAATGCATGGTTGAGGCATTTGGTGGAAAAGTTGGCAAGGCCCCCGAGACAATCCATGGGAAACCATCTCAGATTTTTCATGATTCCAAAGGGCTTTTTTCAGGGCTTTCAAACCCTTTTCAGGCAGGCCGTTATCATTCTCTTGCGGGCATTGAAATTCCGAATTGTTTTGAAATCAGCGCCAAAACTGCAGGCGGAATTGTGATGGGAATACGGCACAGGGAATTTTTTGTTGATGGAGTGCAATTTCACCCTGAAAGCATCCTTACGCCTGAAGGTGGAAAAATTATTGAAAATATTCTCGCAATGCTGGAGGCAAAAAAATGAGTTTTGATAAAAGCCTCCTGCAGAGCAGGGTGCATCGCATCCAACTGACGAAACTGTTGCAGGAGGAAAAAAATGATTAAAGAAGCAATTTCACAGGTTATTGAAGGCAAAAGCCTTGGCAAAAATGAAGCAAAAGAAGTTTTTGATGAAATAATGTCAGGTAAATGTACTGACGCACAAATAGCTTCGCTTATTACTGCGCTTCGCATGAAAGGTGAATCAGTTGAGGAAATAACTGGTGCAGCAGAATCAATGAGAAATGTTGTTGCAAAAGTAAATTATTCTGGAAAAGAAGATCTTTTGGATATTGTGGGTACCGGCGGGGATAAGAAAAGCACTTTTAATATTTCAACTGCTTCTTTTTTTGTTGCCGCAGGTGCAGGATGTATTGTTGCAAAACATGGCAATAAAAGTGTTTCAAGCAAATCGGGAGCTGCTGATGTACTTACTGAGTTAGGGATTAATGTTGAAACATTGCCTGAAAGAAATTCTCAGATCCTTTCAAAAATCGGTTTAACTTTCATGTTTGCCCCTAAACATCACCCTGCAATGAAATATGCAATCGGACCAAGAAAGGAAATTGGGGTAAGAACTATTTTCAACATTCTTGGACCAATAACAAATCCTGCAAATGCAAATACTTATTTGCTTGGAGCTTATTCAAAGGAACTTGCGGAAAAACTTGCTAATGTACTTTTAGGTCTTAATGTAAAAAAAGCAATTGTTGTTCACGGCTCGGGCTATGATGAGGCAACTCTTGTTGGAAAAACAGCTGCTTTTATTGCTGAAAATAATTTTGTAACAAAAATAGAATTTGCTCCTGGAAAATTTGGGTTTTCTGCATGCTCTGATAAAGATCTTATGGTTGATTCTCCAAAAGAATCTGCGGAAATAATAAAAAAAATTCTTGAAGGAAAAGAAAAAGGCCCAAAAAGGGATATTGTTCTCCTTAATGCAGGGATTGCGATTTATGCAAACGGGAAAGCAAAAAGTATTTCCAATGGAATTGAAATGGCAAAAAATAGCATTGAGTCTGGAAAAGCGCTTGCAAAACTAATGGAACTTTTGGAGGAATCAAACAAATGAATTTTCTTGAAAAAATTGCGGAAAGCACCGAAGCACAAGTTATAATGAAGAAAAAAATTCTTCCATTAGACAAAATAATGCGAAATGTGAAAAAGGGAAACCACGCTTTTTTGAATACAATTAAGGGAAAAAATAAGTTGTCTGTTATAGCCGAATTCAAAAAAAGTTCTCCTTCCGCAGGAAAAATTAACTCTTCCGCAAATTTGAAACAATTCATAAAACTTTATGATGAATATGCTGACTGCATATCCATTCTTACTGAAGAAAAATATTTTTCAGGGAAAATAAGTTATATTGCCGATGCTAAAAAAATTACTAAAAATCCTTTGCTTAGAAAGGATTTCATTATTGATGAATACCAGATTTATGAAGCAAGGTACTTTGGCGCGGATGCTGTTCTTTTAATTGAAAAACTTTTATCCAAAAAAATGCTTGAATATTTTATTAGCATAGCTGATTCAATTGGAATGGATTGCCTTGTGGAATGCCATGATATACGCGGACTGAAAAAAGTTCTTGATTCTGGTGCGAAAATTATTGGCATTAATAATAGAAATCTTGAAACTTTTAAAGAGGATTTTGGTAATACTGAAAAACTTGTAAAAAAAATTCCTATAAAGAAAAGAAAAGATGTTATAATTGTTTCAGAATCATCAATTGATTCGATTGAAAAAATACGAAAATTACAGGGCAAAGTTGATGCTGTACTTGTGGGTTCTGCTATAATGTCTGCACCTGTTCCAAGAGTAAAGCTCAGGGAAATTAATGGAAAAACTCTTACAAAGATATGCGGAATTACAACTGAAAGTGATGCAAAACAAGCTGTTTCTCTTGGTGCTGATTTTATTGGACTTAATTTTTATTCAAAAAGCCCAAGGTTCGTTTCGGTAAAAAAAGCCAAAATAATTGCCAATGCGGTTAAAGGAAAGTGTGTTTTGGTAGGGGTTTTTGTCGATGAATCTTCTGTAAAAGTAAAGCGAATTGCAAAAACAGTTGGATTGAATATGTTGCAGTTTTCCGGGAACGAATCTGAAAGTTATGTTAAAAAATTTAAAATTCCTTCAATAAAGGCAGTTCGTTTGAGCAAAAAAAATGGTATTAAAAAGTATTTTAAATACAAAACAAATTTTTTGTTAATTGATGCATTTGAAAAAGGACTTTTCGGCGGAACCGGTAAAACAGTTTCCAAAAACCTTTTGAATAAGTCTATTTTCAGTACGGGAAAAGTTGCTTTGTCAGGCGGATTAACCCCTGAAAATATAACTGATTTGGTAAGGCAGTATAATCCTGTTTTTGTGGATGTTTGTTCAGGAGTTGAATCATTTCCCGGAAAGAAAAGCTTTTCTAAAATGAAATCGTTTATTAGATATACACAGGTGATTTAATGATTGGTAGATTTGGCGAATATGGCGGACAGTTTGTTCCTGAAACACTTATGCCTGCAGTTAAAGAACTTGAAGTTGCATTTGAAAAATATAAAAATGATTCTGAATTTAATGCCGAATTTGAATCTTTGTTAAAAAATTTTGTAGGCAGACCTACAGCACTTACTTTTGCCAGGCATTTAAGCAAAAAACTTAATTGTAAAGTTTATTTGAAACGCGAAGATCTTGCACATACTGGTGCGCATAAAATTAACAATGCGCTTGGTCAGGCATTGCTTGCAAAAAAAATGGGTAAAAAAAGAGTTATTGCAGAAACAGGTGCAGGTCAACATGGTGTTGCAACTGCAATTGCGTGTGCAATGCTTGGAATTGAATGTGAAATTTATATGGGTGAAGTTGATATTGAAAGACAGAAACCAAATGTTTTCAGAATGAAACTTGCTGGTGCAAAGGTGACGCCTGTTGCAAGCGGAACAAAAACTCTGAAAGATGCTATTAATGAAGCTTTGCGCGACTGGACTGCAAATGTGAATACAACACATTATCTTCTTGGTTCGGTTCTTGGTCCGCATCCTTATCCTGAAATGGTTGCACATTTCCAAAGTGTTATCGGAAAGGAAGCAAGGGCACAGATACTTGAAAGAGAAGGCCAATTACCGAAAGCTATTATTGCTTGTGTTGGCGGAGGCAGTAATGCAATAGGAATTTTCAGCGGTTTTTTGAAAGATAAAGAAGTTGAACTTATAGGAGTTGAGGCAGGTGGGCTTGGAATTAAAAGTGGTAAGCACGCAGCCAGATTTGCAGATCCTAAATTGGGGCGAAAGGGCGTGCTCCATGGAACAATGACTTATGTTCTCCAAGATAAATTCGGGCAAATTTATAATACTCATTCAGTTTCAGCTGGACTTGATTATAGTGCGGTTGGTCCTGAGCATGCTAATCTGAAGGATATTGGTAGGGCAAGTTATAGTTATGCAACCGATTCTGAAGCACTTGCTGCATTCAAATTGCTTTCTGAAAAAGAAGGAATTATTCCTGCATTAGAATCAAGTCACGCAGTTGCCTACCTTTTGAAATATGCAAAAAAACTTTCTCCTGAGGATATTGTAATTGTAAACATTTCAGGAAGAGGAGATAAGGATCTGGATATTGTTTTAAAGGAAATGGGGGGTAAAAATGAGGCATTTTAAAAAACTCCCAACTCAGGAAGTAGTGGATTTGACTGTTACAACAAAAAGTTTGTGTACTCGGACTCAGGGTTATTTTTTAACTGCACTTAAGCAAGGAAAAATACATGAAATTAAGGCAAACATTAGGGGAAAGCCTACTAGGCTTTTTGTCAAAGGAATTGAAGAAGCAAATGGGAAAGTAGTATATAATCATACTCCTGTTGGTAGTGAAGTAATTGGGTATGCTGCAGGGTATAACTCAGAAACTCACCAATATTGTCGTCTTGGGGTAGAAGATGGCAAAATTTTTGTTTATAATGCTTATAATCTGGATGCAAGTACGGGCAAACCAGGTTTTGAAGCAAGTCATAAAGTTAAAACTGCTTTTAAAAATCACGGTGAAACTCATGAATAGATACAAAATTACTTTTGAAAAATTAAGGCAAAAAAAACAAGGCGCTTTTATTCCATTTGTTGTTTTGGGGGACCCTGATTTTGAAACTTCGAAAAAGATTCTTGAAAAAATGGTAAAACATGCTGATTGCATTGAACTAGGTTTTCCTTTTTCGGATCCGATTGCTGATGGAAAAAGAATTCAGGCAGCGGATGAACGTGCGATTAATGCTGGAATTAACCCTGATAAGTGCTTTGAACTTATAAAACATGTAAGGTCAATCAATAAGGAAATACCTATAGGCCTTTTGATTTATTATAATATAGTTTTTACTTCAGGAATAAATAATTTTTTGGCAAAAACAAAAAAAGCAGGGGTTGATGCAATTCTTGTTGCTGACATGCCATTGGAAGAATCAAGTGAATTTAATTCTAAATGTATTTCTTCTGGTATTGAACAGGTTTTTATTGCAGCGCCAACAACAGGCAAGGAAAGGCTTGCCAAAATTATTTCCAAAAGTACTGCCTTTGTATATGTGGTAGGTGTTCTGGGGGTTACAGGAGAAAGGAAAAATGTTGATTCTTCTGCTGGAAGAATAGTTTCTTCGATAAAAAATATTTCAAAAATACCTGCGTGTGTGGGTTTTGGAATTTCAAAACCTGAACATGTAAAAAAAATTATTGGAGAAGGTGCAGATGGAGCAATAGTGGGATCTGCAGTTGAGGCAATAATTGAAGAAAATCTTTGTAATAAAAAAATCATGCTTGAAAAACTTGATGCTTTTTTTAAGGCAATAAAAAATGCGACGTGTTGAAAATGGATTTTGTTGAAATCAAAAAAATTGGTTCCTTATCAGCGGATATTGTAGCACCTCCTTCAAAAGCACATACTTTGAGAGCGCTTTTCATAAGCGCGCTTGCTGAAGGAAAAAGTACGCTTAGAAATGCCCTGAATGCTGAGGATCAGCAGATTGCAGCAAAAGCACTAAATGATCTTGGGGCAAAAATAGTTTTTAATGGAAAAGATTACCTTGTGCAGGGTGCTGAAGGGCAACTTTCTTCACCAAAGGAAATTATTTATACTGCTAATTCAGGTGTTACAACAAGATTTTTGATTCCAATTGCAGGAATAGCAAAAGGCAATACTATTATTGATGGCTCTGAAAGAATGCGGGAAAGACCAATTAAAGAATTACTTGAATCTGCATCAAAAATTGGACTTAAAACAGAATCAAAAGAAGGAAAACTTCCAGTAAAAGTGATTGGTAAAACTCTTATCGGAGGCAAAACAGAAATTGATGCTTCTGAAAGCTCACAGTTTTTAAGCGCCCTGCTTATTGCAGGCCCATTGACAGAAAATGGTATGTCTGTTTCTGTAAAGGGTGAAATGCGATCAAAACCCTATGTGGATATTACTCTTGATTGCATGGCTGATTTTGGAGTTAAAACTGATAGGGAAGGATATGAAAGTTTTTTTGTGAAAAGCGGACAAAGTTACAAAGGAAGGGATTATTTAATTGAAGGAGACTACAGTTCTTCCTCTTATTTATTTGCAGCAGCAGCAATTACAGGCGGAATTGTAAAAGTAAGGAATCTCAATAAAAATTCTGCACAAGGAGATAAAGAATTTATTTATTTTTTGGAAAAAATGGGATGCAATGTTAATTTTTCAGGAGACTCTATTGTTGTTGAAGGAAATTCGCTCAATGCAATTGATGTTGACATGTCTTCCTGTCCTGATGTTGTGCCCACGCTTGCAGTTGTTGCCGCATTTGCAGAGGGTAAAACAAGAATTAGTAACATTTCTCATCTTTCTGCAAAGGAAAGTAATAGGATTGAAACAACCGCTGAAAACCTACGCAGGTGCGGGATAAAAGCAATTCCTGGAAAGGATTTTCTTGAAATAATTGGTGGCAAACCCCATGGCGCGGTTATTGAACCGTATAATGATCACCGTATTGCAATGGCCTTTTCAATTATGGGGCTTCAAACAGGTGAAATGAGAATCAATAATCCAAATTGTGTTGGAAAAAGTTTTCCTGATTTTTTTTCAGTATTGAAAAAGTTTTATGGTGATTAATTGAATATTGCACTTATTGGTTACAGGGCTACTGGCAAAACAACAATCGGAAAAAAACTTGCTAAAAGAATGAATATGAAATTTTTGGATACTGATAAGATTATTGAAAAGAAAATAGGTAAAAAAATAAAAGATTTTTTTGATGAGCACGGAGAAAAGGAATTCAGGGAAATTGAATCAACTGTTCTTAAAGAAATTTGTTTGGGGGATGAACAATGTATTTCTTGCGGTGGGGGAATAGTTATTCTTCCTGAAAACAGGGATTTGCTGAAAAAAAAATGTGTTGTTGTATTACTTGAATCAACTCCTCAGGCTATTTACATGAGAACAAAAAAGGATAGTAAAAGACCCGCATTAACTTCGTTCGATAAATTTGATGAAATCGTAAATGTTCTTGAGGAGCGTAAGGATAAGTATGAATCAATTGCAAATGTCCGTGCAGACACTTCCAGCATATCCATTGAAAAGGTTGTTCAAGTTATAATTGATAAACTTGTTGAGGGGGGTTACATTTGAAGGTCCGTGTTAACCTGTTTAAAAAAACTGATTTGAGCTACGATATTGAAATTCACGAATCTGCAAATATGGCTGAATTGATTTGTTCGGATAATTTTGGTTTGAAATACTGTATTATTACTGATTCTAATCTGGAAAAATCTCTTGGCAAAAAACTTTTAGATCAATTCAAAAAACAGGGTGCAAATGCCGAATTAGTGTCTTTTCCAAGCGGTGAAAAGAACAAGAATCTGAAAACTGTAGCAGGTATTCTTGAAAAAATGCATGAATTTGGATTTGACAG
>PCWY01000064.1 GCA_002762975.1 Candidatus Diapherotrites archaeon CG11_big_fil_rev_8_21_14_0_20_37_9
AAGCCACCTCCAACCACTCGACTTCTTGCTTAACTTTATTTTTTTCAAACCAAGTTTTTCAAGCAAATACCCCAGCCTTCTTTGTACAACGTCGGGAGATTTTTGCGCCAAATCCCCAAGTTTTTTGTAATCAATTCTTTTCCTTGCCTCCCAAAGCCCTTTACACGCTTCTTCAACACCGCCACCATGTTCAGGGTGAGTCAAGCAGTCTATTAATAGTTGTTCAATTGTGGCTATTCTAATTTTTTTTTGCCCAATTTTTTCTTCCCTCCACTCGCCGAGTTTTTTCACTGTGATGAACTCAAATTTTGTTCCAACCGCACTGAAAGAACGCCGTCTGTGAGTAATCATTGTCTGCACTACTAAAGGCACTTGTTCGGTTAAATGATAAAAGTTAAGCGCGGTCCAAAAACTAACATAATAAGGCTTGTTTTTCAATAACTCAGAAATAACAAGAAGCCCTTCTTCAGTCCACTCGCCCTTAGGGCCTGCCTTTAAAGGTGCAAAAAGATAAACACCCTTTCTAATGCGTATCAGTCTCTTTTTCTTTACCAATTGCCATACAAGCTTATTCGCATGATTTTTAGAAATCTTCAAAAGTCTACCCAAATCGCTTGTTCTCACTAATGCAGTATCATTTTGCTCAAGCACGAAAAGAGCCCTGGTTTCAAGCTCCCCAAACCCATATTTTTGTGTAACCATAATTACTTCAACAGTAATCTATAGTACATAGAATATTTAAATGTTTTCAATTAACTTTACCAACAAGCTGCCAAGCCTTAAGTTTTTTCCTTTCAAGTTCCTTAAGATTGTTATCCAAACCCACTTTGTACTGACGCAGTGTTTCCTCATCGGTAATGCGTTCATGTGTTTGCATGTGAATGAGTTTTGTTTGCCCGCCATCGAGTTTGAGTAGGTATTCTTCGTTAGAAAGCCCGGAAGCGTTATCAATGAGTTTCTTGAGTTGCCCGCGCCTCCTTTTTAGCTTAGAGGTTACTTTTTGGGCGCAAAAATGGTATGCCTTCACAGGATTTTCAGCATAATACCCAATGGGCTTGAAATTCGTCTTTTTCACAAGGCCTGTAGCCACGAGCTCCGCAAGGATTTTGTAGACTGTGAATCGGGAGAGTTTGGTTTCTTTGATTACTTGTTCGCCGCTTAATGGCGCAATTTGCCACAAGCATCTATACACTGTTATGTGGTTGAGTGTGAAGTCTGGGTATATGTGTCTGAATATTTTGTGTATTGCCAGAATGTCCGTATCCAACATAACGCTAACCCCTTAACTCTACATAATTATCTTTTTTGGATTTTATAAAGGCATGGTTGATAGAGTATCAACCTTCAAGTTGATTTTTATTTATAAAAGGCTTATTTATAAACAATGGAAAACATCGTCCCGGCAAAAAAACCACGAAAGGACAAATCATACACATACTCACAGAACAATACCCACTTGGCGGCCGCGAGATTTACGCCAAACTCAAACAAAACCATTCCTTCCAAGGCACATACCAAGGAGTCCACAAGGCCCTTCAAGAGATGGTTCAAAACAACGTGGTGGTGCAGGAAGACAAGAAATATTCCCTCAAGCACGAGTGGCTTTCCAACGCCCACGCGCACGTTGAAGGTTTGAAAAAAAGGCTTGTTTACCGCGACCCCTCAATAGAAGAAATAGCCTCGAAAAAGACGATAACAATAGAATTTGAAAAATTCATTGAAATAGGCAAATTCGTCCTCGAAAAATTCGGAAACCTCCCAAACCCAGACAACAAAGAATTCATAACCCTCGTAAACCACACATGGCCTGCCATCGCTTTATCCCCAAAAATGTTCAAACTCTTCAAAGAATTCCACAAGAAAAACGACAACTACACCCTAATCGGCAACTCCACAAGCCTTTCCGGAGAAGAATATCTAATTAGAATTGACTGCGGGCAAAAACTTCTTGTCGACAGAAAAACAAGAATTGAACTCAAAGACGAAAAAAGATCATGGGGAATAAAAAAAACAGTGGAAGAACGACTTGACCAATTAGAAAAATCCAAGTTAAAAGAATGGGTTGTTTATCGTTAAGTTGTTATATTGTTGTATTTTATAAAACTTAATAATATATATTAAGTTATATTTTATGAAGTTAAATTATTTACTTAAGTTGTATTTTATAAAAGATAACTATTTAAATGTTTGAGTGGTTAATATTAGCATGGATGAAACTCAATTATCTCTTTTAAGGGAGCTACAAAAGGAAAATCGTTGGTGGTCAATTGGTAAAGTGCCGCCTGAATTAGTTAGGCCCTTCAAGAGGGCTGATTATTACACTTATAGGGGTCTTTTGAGTGCTGAATATCCTAATGTGGTTTTTGGTCCCAGGCGAATCGGGAAATCCACTGTATTATATCAGCTTGTTGATTTTTTGATATCTGACAAGAAAATTGCTTCCAACAGGATAATGTTTCTTTCATTGGAAAGGCCATTTTTTAGTCTCGTGAAAAATCCTATAAAAGAGTCAATTCAGGTGTTTGAAGAAAACATTCTGAAGGAACCTTTAGAATCAATAAAAGAACCGGTTTATATTTTTCTTGATGAAGCGAGCCGTAGTGAGGATTGGGCATTGCATGTAAAAGATTTTTACGATAAAAAGTATAATGTCAAATTTTTTGTTACGGGTTCATCAAGTCCGGCTTTATTCAAAAAAAGTTCGGAATCGCTTGTTGGAAGGCACACGCCTATACTGATGCTGACTTTGAAGTTTAGTGATGTAGTTAAAATTGTAGGCAACGCTGAAAGTGCAGGTTTGCTTATGGCTTTAGGGAAAGTTGCTTTAAGAAATGGTTTTATGGATGCTGTAAATAAAAACAATCCAAAATTATTTTATGATCAATTGCAATCGGCTTATGTTGGTGTCGGGGCGGATGGCGATACGGTTTTACAGGTAATACTTAATGAATATCTTCTTAGGGGCGGGTATCCTGAGTTTTATGATAAAAAACAATCCTGGGCGGTTGCATCAAAGGTAATGAGGGATGCGTACTTTGATGTGATAATAAGTTATGATATGCAAAGGGTGTTCAATTCCAGAAATCCGGAAAAAATAAAGCAGCTTTACACTTTTTTATCCGTGGCAACGGCACAACAAGTTAATCTCTCTACTTTATGCGGGAATCTCGGAATATCAAGGACTGCGTTAAATGATTATTTATCCCAATTACAGCAAACGCATTTGATAAAAATAATGCGGCCGTACAAAAAAAATAAAATTAAAATCGGAAATGATATAAAAAAAATTTATGTGTGTGATGTTGGGTTAAGAAATTCTGTTTTGGGTATGACTGAAGACGAGATGAATAATCCTGTCTTATTAGGGCATTTGGCTGAAACCGTAGCCCAAGACCATGCTTTGAGGTTGAAATTTAATGTGGACAAAAAAGGCGTGTGCGAAACTTTTTTTTGGAAAAGCGATAAAAAAGAAATTGACATAATCATTGAATTGAATGGAAAAATCATCCCTATTGAATCAAAGTACGCTGAACAAATAAAATCAGAAGACGTTCAGGAACTAAGGAATTATGTCAAGGAAAACAATTGCCCCTTTGGAATTCTACTAACAAAAAAATCTTTTCAATTTGACGAAACGAATAAAATAATCAGTATGCCAATGTGGCTTTACCTGTTAATGTGCTAATAGTTTGGTGACAGCGGATATGTTGCCACTATAAAAGCAGGTTTTTCCCAAATGATATATGCAGACGTTGTTGTTGAAAAGGTTGTTGTGCAACGGAAAAGCAGAAGCGGTTGTAAAAAAAGTGGAGAAATACCTCAACAAATTCGAGGTCAGAGACCTCGAACACACGAACAAGTTGTTGTCGCGCTACGAGCACGAGTACAACAACACGCCACACTCAAGCCTTAAATACATGACGCCCAACCAAGTGTTCAGGAACAAACAAAAAAATGGTGCCATAAGCGCTGTCACGTAACAGTTATGAAATATAAAAATCATGAGAACAGGAAGTTGTTTTTATGGATAGGCAAACCCAACTCCAAATCAAAGTCGAAAAACAACTTGATTTGACAGACGAGGAAATGGACTGCCTACAATACCTGCTGGAGGAATTCAGACAATGGAGAATAAATAGCTTCCAAGTTCTTTGCCAAAAATAGTTTTTTTTCTGTGTCATGGTTTTATGGTGTTGAATACGGTGGTTATTCCGATGAGAATAAGTACTATTGCAAAAACCACTCGTATACTGGATTTGGTTTGTCCTTTTGAAATTTTTCCCCCGAGATATCCTCCAAAAACAGAGCCAGCAATTATCACCACGAGGACAGGTGCCCGGAAACCCCAATCTATTCCGTAAATCACCTGGAATTCCAATGCAAATTTCACGATGCTGGCGGTGAGGCCTGTTAGGAAAACTATTGCGAGGTTTGTTGAACTCAGGAACCCGGTTTTCTGGAGTTTTGGGTTTTTCATGTTTTGCGGAAGCAGGAGCATGCCAATGCCTATTGAAATCAACCCCGTGAGTGTTGCCCCTATAACAGCTATTTTTTTTGTCCCGAGCATTTCAAGGAACCAGAGTTCTTTTGTCTTGAAAAGAATTTCATAAAGTATGTGGAACCCGTAGAAAAGCATGAATAGTCCGAAACCAATTATGAGTATTTCTACATCTATGAGATAGGAAAAAACTGCTCCCACAAAAGCAAACGGCATTGCTATTATGCAGAACTCCTTGACTATGCTGAACCTAATGAGTTTTTCCCTGAATCCATTTGCAAGCGCGCTAAGTGAACCGGCATGCAAGAAGAATAGGTTGATTTATTCTTCTGAATATTCCTCCAAGGATTGTTGCAAGAAGTATCACAAAGGTCAGTTCAAAAAAAAACCATCAAGCATTTTAGGGCACTTTTTCCTTCAATTAATAGTGGCTTTTTAAATATAAACCTGCGCCGCAAGCCCTTACCATGCCAAAATGAACCATTTCAAATGCCCCAGATAATGCTTAAATACTTGGTATGAGGCAATTAGATAGTTATATGCTGTTTTCATGTTCGGGGGATGATAGGTAAAACACTTTTTTTTTCAATAACAAATTGCAAACTGATTTGATTTGTAATTGTATTGATTTTATGTTGATATAATTTTTTTGGAGGGAAATTATATGAGGAGAACAAAAAAAGACACAAAAAAAGGAAGAGAAATGTATGCAGATGAGGAAATGGATCAAAACTATGATTTAATGGATGATTAAGGGATTAAAAATGACTACACGATACACGCCATACAAACAGCAATTCAAGTGCATGAACTGTGGAAGAGTTATTGAAGCTCCAACAAAAGGAGATCTTTACGGTACAAGATTCTGCAACAGCAAATGCAGGGTAGATTACATCGGGCACTAAAAAAACAAAAAATTGAAAGGGACTAAAAATCCCTTTCTTCCATATTTTTTAATTTATTTATTCTTTATTTTTTTTATTCTTTTTTTCTTATTCATTAACTATTTATACTAAATTGCTCTAATTCTTGAAGTGAAAACATGGCTATTGAAGGCATTCAATTATTGTTTGATTTGGGTTTGATTCTGCTTGCGGCAACGGTTTTCAACTTTGTTGCAAGGCTTTTAAAACAGCCATCGCTCCTTGCTTATATTGCTGCAGGAATTGTAATTGGGCCGATTGGTCTTGGCGCACTTAACCTGAGTTTTGCCGGCGTTCCAATAGGTGTTACAACAACTGAAGAAATTCTTCTTCTTTCAGAATTAGGAGTTGCTTTCCTGCTTTTTTCTGTCGGAGTTGAATCCGATTTTTCCAAGTTAAAAGAATTCGGAAAAATTGCTGTAATAGGTTCGGTTGTGCAGGTTGTTCTTACTGCTTTGCTTGTTTTTTTCTTCAACATTTTTTTAAATATACTTTCATTCGAACAGGCAATTTATCTGGGGCTTATTGTGGCATTTTCCTCGACAACAATTGTTGTAAAGCTCTTATCTGATGAGCATGAAATTAATACCCTGCATGGCCGCCTCATGATCGGCTTTTTGCTCATTCAGGATGTTCTTGTAATACTTGCCTTGCCATTGCTTGATAATATTTCAAATTTCCTTACACTTGAACTCATAATTCCGCTTGTCTTAAAGGTTGTTGCGCTTCTTGTTTTCGGTTTTGTACTGAACAAGTACATTTACCCGAGGCTTTTTGCATTCGCAACGCAAAGCGATGAGCTTTTTTTCCTTAGTGCAATGAGCTCGGTTTTTATTTTCATTTTCATTTCAACAATACTAAATTTTTCAATTGCTGTCGGCGCATTTGTTGCAGGAGTAACCCTTTCAACACTTCCCTATAATCTGGAAGTATTGCACAGAATCCGCGGGGTTCGTGATTTCCTCGCAACAATTTTCTTTGTAACACTTGGAATACAACTCACATTCACCTTTGTTTCTTTTCCAATTGCACTCGCACTTGTAATAATCGGAATTGTGTTTGTTTTCAAGCCGCTGATTTATTATCTGATAACACTTTTCAATGGCTATGGTGGAAGGGTAAGTCTTATGGTTGCGCTTGGCCTTGCACAAGTATCTGAATTTTCTTTCATAATTGCAAGCCAGGGCAGGTCAATTCTTGAGCAGACTCCTGGCCTTTATTCGTTCATTATTCTTATTATTGCAGTTTCAATGGCCATTACTCCTTACTTCATGGGTTATACAAATTTTTTCCATGACCTTGTGAACAAAATTTTCGGACGCTTTTTGGATTCCATGAAAAATTCAAAAAGATTCAACAAAAGAATTCACGAACTTGAAAGCGTTGAAGCTGATTTGAAAAATCACATTGTGATTTTCGGAGGCGGAACAGTAGGATCAAACATTGCTTCTGCGCTTGCGCTCAATAATAACAAGGTTGTTGTGGTTGATGCGAATTCAGAAACAGTGCTCAAAAACATCAATAAAGGAATTAATGCAGTTTATGGTTCAGCCGATAACAAGGAAATCTGGCTGAAGGTGAATATCCTTGAATCAAAAATAGTTATCCTTGCAATTCCATCCCCAAAATCAGCTATTCCGTTGCTCAAGTATCTTCAGAAGGAAAAGCCAGGTCTTGTCGTGTTTGCAAGGGCGCATTATTTCAAGGATGCAATGAAGCTTTATGAAAACAGCGTGGATTACATTGTGATGCCTCAGGTGCTTGGAAGCAACGTGTTTGTCCAGAAGGTTGCCGAATACCTTGAAACAGGCGACATTGAAAGAATAAGCAATTTCAAGGAAGAATTTGTCGAATATATAAAGGAAAAGTCCAAAGAAGAGGAATTGCCGCTTTTCTGAGGCTTTTTGGGTAATCTTTTAAAAAAAGATGCACTAACAGATATATTCATGACCGAAAGAAGGGATTTAGAAATCCTTCAGTAGATTTTTTTCAGCAATTTTTTTTAACTCTCAATTTCTTTTCGGTGATGTTCAATGAGTAAACACATTCAGGTAATGGATACTACTCTTAGAGATGGAGAGCAGAC
>PCWY01000079.1 GCA_002762975.1 Candidatus Diapherotrites archaeon CG11_big_fil_rev_8_21_14_0_20_37_9
TAACCAATAAAATACAAAAATGCATTTCTGACTCGGGAATAAAGGAGGGTTTTGTTCTTGTGAATCCAATGCACATTACGGCTGCGGTAATAGTAAATGACAATGAATCCGGGCTTATTTCGGATTACCAAAGAGTTCTTGAAATGTTTGTTCCGTACAAAGATAAATATGCGCACAATATTGGGGAAGACAATGCGGCGTCCCACATCTGGCGCCAGCTAATGGGGCACCAGGTTGTAATGCCAATTACAAAAGGAATCCTTGACCTAGGTTCATGGGAGCAGATTTTTTACTGCGAGTTCGATTGCAGACGAACAAAAAAGGTAATTGTCAAAATCATTGGAGAATAGCTCCAAAAGTCTTTGATTTGGCAACAATTATTATTATATAATAGATAAAAAAGTATAACATTGGCTTTTTTAAATATTTTATATAAATTATTTTTTATGTTAATAGAAAGTATGCTTAAAAATTTGCGTGAAGGCAAGTATGACCTCACCAACGAGAACAGGAAGATTTTGTACGACTTTGATGAACATAACAAACAAGACGGATTAACCCTTGCTTCCCGCTTGAATTACTTGACCACTATTTCCCTTTACATGCGTTCAATTGGGAAGAAGCATGTTTCCAAGTCCACCCAAAAAGATATAGATAACTTCCTAAAAGAACGGGAAAAAATTGCCAAGGATAAGGGAAAGCCAATGATGCCGGCTACATTCAATAATTACAGGGCTCGCCTATGTTTTTTTGGTAAGTGGCTTAATGGGATACTTAATGGTGTAGAGGAGTATCCTGAATGGGTAATGCATCTTAGGAACATAAAGCGAAGAGGCAGACAGGCTAAAAACAACGCCAAAATAGTGAAACTCAATCCAGAGCTTCTTCTCACGCCTGAAGAGGTTGTGAAGGTAGTTCGTTGTGCCTCTTCCACTAGGTCTAAATGCCTAATTTACCTTACTTTTGATAGTGGTTGCAGGATAAATGAGGTTTTGAACATTCGCAAGAAGGATATTGAATTCAACGAGAGGTATTGTAAGATTAAAATCAGGGCTGAGAACAGCAAGAATCGGACTGAAAGGGATGTCTTTATTTCTCGTGCTGTGCCTGTTTTGAATGAGTGGACTTCCCAGCATCACTTCTGGGATAAGCTCGACAACCCTTACTTGTTTGTTGAGGTTCATTTTATGAGGGAAGATAAGCCAATTGGAAAAGAAACCGCAATGCAGAAGTTGAAAGGCGCGGCAAAAAAAGCTTATGAAAATGGATTCATCTCAAAGGAAAAATGTGAACATGTGACTTTGCACAGCTTGAGGCATAGCAGGGTAACGGAGGATGCGATTAAAGGCACGCCGATTTCAATTGCCAACAGAATGTATGGTTGGTCAAAGACAAGCCAGATGTATTTGCACTATACTGATATTGTTGACACTACTGTTGAAGAATGGTTCAAGAAGGAAAGGTTAGGGATTAAGTCAAGCAAGATTGCTGACAAGGAAATTGTGACTGCACAAACCTGTCCGCGGTGTGGTAAAATTTCCGGCCTCGAAAAGAAGATGTGTATTTGCGGTTGGGTGTACGATTCACAAGAAGCAGAAAAACAGATGTCAATGCAGGAGCAAATCAACGAGCTCAGAAAACTCATCGAGGATAAGTTGGTTTCAGAAAAAATAACCCTCAGCGACAAAGAACAGGAGAGGAGAGTAAGGGAAGAGATTAGGGCGGTTGTGTCACGGTAAGTGTATTGGACATTTGGATTATATGTTTTGGGTAAAACACAAGGGGAGAAAGTTATTTTTGTTCTTTGTAACTCTTCAGCATTTTTTTCAATTCACCAATTCTTTCTTGGTCTTCTTTTTCTTCTTGAGGAGAAGGCTGATAAGGGAACTCTCCCTCCATAATTGAAGAAACTTCTCGGATATATTCTTGCTTTTTTTTATCAATCCAATTTTGTGTTTTTTCAAAATGTTCATTCATCAATTTGTTTGTCAACAAATTATTTTTGTTGTGTTCCCTGAGCTTTAACCCAAAATCTAAATCACAGTCTTTTGTTAAACTGTGTTTTCCATCACCATACCTTTGTAGGATTAGTTTCCTTTCATTGAATGATGCAAAAAATGCTTGTGCTATTAATCTAAAAAATTTTTGTTCGCTGGAAATATCTTCGCATAGTTTTATTTCACTCAATTTTAAATTTTTTGTTAATGGTTGTTTGTCCCCTCCATAAATTGCAATAGGCTTGAAAATGAAGTAATATCTAAAAAAAGGATTGTCAGCTAATCTCGCTGTTTTAATGTGAGAAAATATTTTTGCAAAACTAAAATACACTACAGGAGTATTTCCTCTTGTTGATTTGATTTTAAATTGTTCTTCAAATATTTGCTTTTCTAAAAAAATTGATAACCTATCTACTCCATCAGCACCTTTAAATTGAGTATTAACCCCTTTTAATTTTCCATTTTTAATTGTTGGTCTTTCGACCACAATTTCCTTTCCTTTTTCAACTACAATTTTATTTTTATATCTTTGAGTTTCATAAATTGTTTTAGGGTAAAAAACGAGATTAAACAAAAGCTCTCTGAGTCTGTTTTCGTTTGGGCTTCCTTTTTTTTCAGTGAGCAGGTAAGGCGCCATCTCAGTGAAAAATGTTTCACAACTTTTATTGAAATAATACAGCAAATTCATTTCACTATCTAGTGATAATTTAACGATTTTCCCATATTCTTCTGTGTTGATTACTGCCTCATAATATTCTTTGAACGTCAACTAACCACCTTTACCATTATATAATTGAAACTTATATAACTAATATATATAACCTTTTATAAAAGCATATTATGAAAGACCAAATTTCAGGGAAAAGAACCTTAGTTTGCCAAAAATGCAGGTTTATTTGGCATCCAAGAGTAGAAGACCCGAAAGCCTGTCCGCGTTGCCACGCTGATTGGAGGGTGCCGTACAAGATTGGTGCAGGCGTTTCAAAATACTGGGAAAGGGAAGTGTCCGAATGAACAGCGAACTTGCCTTCTTAGAGAAAGCGAAGGAGAGACCTTATATTCTTTTGGCAAGGGACGCCAAGCTCCTCTACGAGCATGAATTAAAGCTACTTGAAACAGGAAATGAAAAAGAGGCGTTGGTTTCGTTGAGAAATCAAAAAATGCGGGAAATTGAAAAGCTAAACGCCAAAATTGAGGCTCTGGAGGCGAAACCATGAATCATCTGGAAGAATTTTTGGTTTTGCTGGGCGGAGCCGTGATTTTATTTTTCACTGCGATTTCGCAGAGTTTAAAAGAAAAAATAATTGGAGAAATTGGAGATGATGGAAATGGAGAAAAAGGAATTGGAGATTTTCTTGAAAAAGAAAATCAAAATAACTAAAACAACTGCCGAAGGCAACATGCGATTTTTCTCAGGAGAAATACGCCAGTTAAATCAGGAGAGTCTGATTCTCAAGGACCGCTATAATCAACTGGTCATGATAAAGTACAGTCAAATTGAACACATTCAGAGCATTGAAGGTGAACTGGAATGACTGTGGAGATTGCACAAAATCTCGGAACTGATATTGTTAATGCTGAGGCAAAATTAACAACAAGTCTTGCAGATTCATTGCTAAAACTTGCTAAAGAAAATGGATTGTTTTTTCAAGACCAATTTGGAACAGCATACGGCTTCGTAAAAATCAAGGAACATTCTGAAGTCATTCCTGTAAACTCGAAAAAATTCAGAAATTTTTTGTTAAATTTATATCATAAAAAATACAAAAAAACAGTATCTGCTACCCCTGTTAAAACAGCAATAGATTTCTGCGAAGCAGAAGCATTTGGCACGGTTTATGAATTGGATAACCGCGTCTGTAAAAGAGATAGTTCAATTTTCTATGATTTGGCTAACTCTCAATGGGAAGTTGTAAAAATAGATAAATCTGGTTGGAGGGTAGCGACTCCAAAAAAACCGATATTTACAAGATATGCCCACCAAAAAGAACAGGTTTATTCAAATGAGTATTCTTCAGGAAACATCGACAAAATGTTATCGTTGTTTGATTTAGATGCTGACAATAAACTACTTGTTAAAGTGTTTATCGTGTCTGGATTTATTCCTGATATTCCAAGAGCATTCCTTATCTTTTTTGGACCACAAGGTTCGGGCAAATCAGTTTTAGCAGGAAGTTCAAGGGACATCATTGACCCTAGTACGTTGAAAACAATAGACCCGCCTTTGAATAAAAATGAGTTGGCTCACACACTACAGCACCACTACTACACGCCATTTGACAATATGTCTTACATGAGCAGGGAAGTATCGGATGCACTATGCAGGGCTTCAACAGGAGCGGGGACAAGCACAAGAAAACTCTATACTGATAATGAAGACTTTATTTCTTCTTACAGAAGACTTGTGAGTTTGAACGGCATAAACAACGTAGCTTTCAACGCAGACTTGTTAGATAGAAGCATTATCATCTCAATGAATAGAATAAATCCCACTAAGAGGAAAACAGAAGACGAAATTAAACAATTCTTTGATGAACTCAAGCCAGAAATTGTGACAGAGTGCTTTGAAGTTGTAAGCAGAGCAATGAATGAATACGAAAATATCTCGTTGGAAAGAATTCCTCGCATGGCTGATTTTGTGAAATGGGGTGAAGCAATCGCAAGAGTAATGGGGCATAAACCAATGGAATTTGTCAACGCGTTTGAAAGGAACGCCAAAGGCATGACTTCTGAGATTATTGGCAACACTCCAGTTGGTTCAGCAGTAGTTGATTTTGTTGAGGATAATGAAGAATGGATTGGCACAGCAGAAGAATTACTAAGCGAACTAAACGAAAAAAACACGCTTGAAAAACAGAAATCGAAAGGCTGGCCAGGTAATGGTTCAGCGTTGTCGAGGGCGTTAGGGAATTTGAAGGCTACATTGGAAGATGTCGGAATAGGTATCAACAGAGATTACAAACACACAGGAGCGAGGAAGGAAATTAGGCTGTGGAAAATCAATGGAAAGAAAAAGGAGAGTGTCGGATTGGAAAGGTTCATGTTGGAAAACGATAAAGAATGGAGTTGAATGCATTAAGGGATTTAAGGCAAATCTCGTAACTTCTTTTTTTTATTTTATTTTAAAATTAAAAAAATAAAATAGAGTAGAATGCCATAAATCCCTTAAATTGCATAAATTTTTTCAGCCAAACACGGAAATTAACACTTACAAATTTTTGTAAGAAACAATGGAGGGATATGAAAATGGATGAAGGAAAAACAAAGAACACAGAAGTTGAATTATGCTATGATGGGCGCGAAGAAAAGCTAGATAGAGTTTTGTTTGAACCGCTTAATGGTAGCACAACAATACACTATAAATTTGTGAGAAACGCGGAACCAATTGTTCAGAAACTTATGGAATCTGAAGACTATGAAGCGTTCTGTATGTTTCACAGTGCTTTTGATGATTTAGAATATGAATTCGAAAAGCACAAGAAAAGAATTCTTGGAGGAGATATTCAGGCGGATTTGCTTTTGCAAGAGGCTGAGAATCTGTTGGGCATAATGTCTGATTGGTTACATGATTTTACTACTTTAGCCTACGAATATCAGAACCAAAAAATGCTCAAACAGTATGAAAATTGGCAGGATAAACAGCTGAAAAAACAAAAAGGGAGTGTGATGGAAAATGAGTGAGATAAAAAATATGGGTACAATCTACAAGTGCTTGGCTTGTGGGAAGCGTTGCCCAAGTGTGAATGCGAAGCAGATTTGTCCGGAATGCAAGGCAAAAGAACCCGTTGAGGAGAAAGTGATTCCAAAGGCATTAACAAAATTTCCTTTTGTCTGCAAAAAATGCAGTAAGCAGTGCGAGAGTATTAACGCCCAAGATGGTTTGTGCAGGGAATGTCATGCGACCAAGAAAAAAGAGGACGGCAGGACGGTCGTGGTTGAAAGGATTCTTGGTGGCGAGAAGAAGTTTAGTGCGACTGCTGTCGGGGCTTACTGGCCAGAAGTTGGTGCACGGCAATTTTTGTCTGGCAGGGATTTGTTGGACGAGCGTGTGCGGTTCGGTTTTGCAAGAGGCATTTTGAGGATAGTTGCCTTGCCTGAAGAAGAAAACAGTCTTTCCAACGGAACAAAACCCAAGGCAGAAGAGCAGAAGCCTGATTGGTGAGAAAGTGGATGCAGAGGTGCGGGGCTTGGTTTTGCTGTTGGTCGATGAGGTGAATCGGGCAGACGACCCTGCTCTCTGTGCTTCCGAAGCGATTGCCTTGCTGTTATCCAACGGAACACGAAGCAAGGCGAGGGCGAGGGAATTGCTTTTGATGGCGGAAAAGGTTTTGGAGGTGGAATAATGGATAGTAAAAAAAGCGTGTTGTTGGAGGTCTTCAAGCGGAATGAGAGGAAGTTCTTGACTGCTAACGCGATTTTTTTTGAGGCACAAAAAATCACTGGGCAACACAACCTGCCCTTTAAAGGCGTTAATTCGCTTACTCGGTGTTTGGGGAAGTTTCATTATACAAGGAAATCACCCAACAAGACAAACTTTCCAACGGGTTATTACTGCCCGACTAAGGCAGAGTTGAAAGCGTGGGGCGTAAAGGTAGATTGAATCTTTAGGGTTTATTAAGCGACTTAAAATAAATTTAAATAAAAAAAGTATTTATAGGTGGTGGGAAAAATTGGACGAAGAATTATCTGGAAAGGTCACGAGGACTTTTTCTTTGAGCAAGGGTTTTGATGACATGCTCTCCGAGTTTGCGGAATCGAGGGGTGTTTCAAAGTCCGAGGTCATTGAGAATTTTGGAACTATTTTGTTTAAGGTTGCCTCAACCGACAAGGATGTTGATGCTGAATTGACTTTGGCGTCTGTCTTGTCAGAGCAGAGGCAACTGTTGTTGAAGATTTACGACGCGGTCACCAGAGAGCAACGTATTTTACAAGAGAGAAAGGAAGCACTTGCTATGCGTTATAGCAAAGCATGAGGTGATTAAAAATGCCGGACGATGCTAAACTCAGGGTCAGAATAGAGCTTGACGACAAGGATTTTAGGAAGAAGGTGAAAGACCTCAGAGGGAAGAGTGTTAAGGCTACTCCTGGAGCGGATTCCAACGATTCCTTTTCCTCGTTATTGAAGAGCAAATTGTTTTCAAAAGGCAGTCCGTTGGAGAAAATGGGTTCGGCGTTTGAAAACATCAAAGGAGCGATTGGAGCAGGAGCATCAGGTGCTGGGGGTGCGGGTGCGGCCATTGGTGGAGCGGTTGGTGGTCTCGCAGGCGGTATCGCTGGCATGGTGATAGTCAAACTACTCGAAATGGTTGTGCAAGGCATTACTGCGGTCGTGGGCTTGTTGTCAGAAGCCAGTGGCATATTGAAGAACGCTA
>PCWY01000008.1 GCA_002762975.1 Candidatus Diapherotrites archaeon CG11_big_fil_rev_8_21_14_0_20_37_9
CAAACAGTTCAAGAAATAAACTCGCTCTCATCCCCGCTCTAAAGAGCGGTCGCCCGCTCTTCAAGCGGGCTGGATTTCCCGCGAGCATTTAAATTTGAAAAAAATTTAAAATTTATTTAAATTCATTTAAGTACGGAATTTTTTTTGCGTTTTCTCTTGTTTTTGGAAGCGCCGATACAAGCAAACCAAGGGTATTCCATGTCCCCTCAATAAGGTCTTTTTTCCTTGAGTTGGAAATAGAAACAGAAATGGATGAATCAGTATAGGATACACTGCTTTCCTCAAGGTTTACATTAATCATTACTGCCGGGTCTTTTTCCAGAAAATCCTGAAGTACTTCAACTTCCTGGGTTGAAGCAGTAACGCATGGCATGCCAAGCAATTGACAGTTTCCTGCAAAAATTTCCGCAAAACTTTCACCTATAATTGCCTTTACCCCCCATCTTTTCAATGACTGGGGCGCATGTTCCCTTGAAGAACCGCACCCGAAATTCTTGTTTACAACAAGTATCGATGCACCATGAAATTCAGGTTTGTTAAAAGAATGATTTTTTTTATTTCCTTTTTCATCAAATCTTGCGTCATAAAAAGCAAATTCTCCGAGACCATCAAAAGTAATTGTTTTCATGAATCTTGCTGGAATTATTCTGTCAGTATCAATTTCGTTTCCCTTTACAGGAACTCCTTTGCCTGAAATCTGAGTAATCTTTGTCATTTCACATCAGCTCTCTCACATCAGTTACTCTTCCTTCAATTGCCGCTGCAGCAACCATTGCAGGACTCATCAGCAAGGTTCTTCCGCTTGGGGATCCCTGCCTGCCTTTGAAGTTTCTGTTTGAAGAAGATGCACTTAGTTGCCTGCCCAGTAATTTATCCGGATTCATTGCAAGGCACATTGAACAACCCGCAAAACGCCATTCAAAACCTGCATTTGAAAATATTTTATCAAGCCCTTCATGCATTGCCCGCTTTGCAACCTGCTCCGAACCAGGAACAACAATAGCCTTTACACCAGGATCAACTTTTCTTCCATTACATACCTTTGCAGCTTCCCTCAAATCAGAAATCCGCCCGTTTGTACAGGAGCCAATGAATGCGACATCTATTTTTGTTCCAGCTATAGGTTGCCCTGCCTCAAAACCCATGTGTTCAAGAGCCTCCTCCGCGGTTTCCTTTGCACCACCTGAAAAATCCTTTGGATTTGGAATGTTCTCAGTAACCTGTATTCCTTGTTCAGGATTTATTCCCCAAGTTACCATCGGCGCAAGTTTTGAAACATCCATTTTGTAAGAAGCATCAAACTTTGTATTTGAATCGGTTGCGATTGATTTCCACCATTCTTTTGCCAAATCAAATGCATTGCCTTTCGGGCAAAATTCTTTCCCTTCTAAATAATCAAATGTTTTTTGGTCAGGGTTCACGTAACCTGCGCGTGCGCCACCCTCAATAGTCATATTGCAAACAGACATTCTTTCTTCCATTGTCATTATTTCAAAAGTTTCGCCTGAGTATTCATAAGCAAAACCTATTCCGCCTTTCACTCCAAGCTCCCGAATTATCTTCAGAATAACATCCTTTGAATAAACTCCTTTTTCAAGTAAACCAGTTACCTCAATTTTTTTTACTTTAGGTTTTGAAATTGCCATACAGCCAGAAGCAAGTACATCTCTAACTTGGCTTGTTCCAATACCAAAAGCAATTGCACCAAAAGCACCATGAGTGGATGTGTGTGAGTCACCGCACGCAATTGTCATTCCCGGTTGTGTCAGGCCAAGCTCTGGACCGATTACATGAACAATCCCCTGCTTTCCTGAACCAGGGTTATAAAATTTTACTCCAAATTCAGAGGCATTTTTTTCTATTGCAAGCATCATTTGTTCGGCAAGATTATCTTTGTATGGCCTCTGCCTTGTGGCTGTGGGCACTATGTGATCAACTGTCGCAACAGTCCTCTCAGGAAAAGCCACTTTGAGGTTTTCTTCACGAAGCATCTGGAATGCCTGCGGGCTTGTAACCTCGTGTATTAGATGCAATCCAATGAAAAGTTGGCTTTCTCCACTAGGAAGCTTCTGGACTTCATGCAGTTGCCACACCTTATTGAATAAATTCTCAGCCATAAGGAAATATTGATGGATGAAAAGGGTTAAAAAAGTCAGCCTGTGAATAGGCATTACAAGTACGCAAAAGAGAGGTTTAAAAAGAAAAAAGAGTATTATTGAAACATGAGTTCATCAATAAACATATCCGAAGTGCTACATAATGCACTTACGATGGTTTTTAAGGATTCAAAATTACTGAAATTTGTAATTGTACTGATTTTTTTACAGTTGATTCTTATAAACGGAATAATTGTTTCCGCTTACTTCATCCTTGGTGCAGGAGTAGTTACTCAGGTCGCTGCGGGCACAATGGAAGCACAGGATTTTGCTTCTGGTTTGCTTAATATTGTTTTTATTATTGTTGCTTTTCCTTTGATTCTTGTGTATGTTTTTGTTTGGATTTATTTCACTCAAAAAATAATTATAAGAGCACTTGAACTTCTTGGATTTAAACCTACTCAATACGGCATCGGAAAATTATTGAAATCTATTGTGCTTTCAATCTGGGTTAGTATTGCGATAATGATTTCATGGTACAACAGAAAATTCATGATTCTTTTCTTTGCAATTATATTCCTTGGATTGTTGAGCGTTGTTGCAGCATTCTTATTCCCTATTGCTTCTTTATTTTTGTTCATTATAATTGCACTTCTTTTCATCTCGTATTTTTTCATTTTAGTTTACAATTCAGTTAGACTTTCTCTTGCTCTTGAAATTTTCCTGAATAAAGATCAGGGAATTGAGGCATGTACAAGAGAATCATGGGATCTTACTGAGGGCGTTGTTGGAAATGTATTCCTTGCAGGGTTTATTCCAGGAATCATAATTTACCTTATTGAAGTTGTTTTTGGACTGGTTGCAATTGGTTTGCAATTGGCAGGCCAGCTTGACCAAAATCTTGTTTTAGTCGGATTTTTGGCATCAACAGTATTCACAATAATCTATTCAGGATTTACATCCGCAATGTACTTGATGGTTTCGCCTTCAATTTATGCACAACTTTCTTTCCAGGGAAATGAAAAAATTAAAACCGAAGAAACTCCAATACATTCTGATAAAATTACCAAAAGGGCATTTTCTCCTGCGCGAAGGGAAGTTCAGGCAGGTTATGCGTCTGATGCATCAATGGCTACAGGCACAAGGGAAAATAAAATTGAAAGAGCAGTTCAATTGCTGAAACCAGAGGCGGACAAATTCACTGATGATGAAATAAGGCAGGCTTTTGCGGGAAAGGATTTGAGCCCTGATATGATTAATGAAGTCATCAAAAGAATAAGAAACTAATTACAGGAATTCCTTGAATGAACTTCAATGAATCTGTTTGGAAATTTATTAAAAAAATACCTAAAGGAAAGGTAGCCACTTACAAAGAAATTGCACGCGCAATTGGAAATGTAAATGCTTTTCGTGCAGTTGGAAATGCATGCAACAAAAACCCACACTCTCCAAAAGCCCTCTGCCACAGGGTTGTTGCAGCGGATGGAAAAATCGGAGGGTATGCTTTTGGCGAAAAGAAAAAAATTTTGCTCCTCAAAAAAGAGGGTGTTGCTGTTTCAAATGGAAAAATAGTTGATTTTGAAAATGTATTATACAAATTTGATTAGCTCTATCGGTGCGCACGATTGAACTTAGTTATCATTTCCTGCATTTTTGGATTGGATTTAATTAAACCCATTAATTCAGCTTTTGTAACAACCTTCCCCGAACCTGCCCTTACTTTTACCATTACATCCCCAAGGATTTCCCTTATTATTTCCTGAAACTGAATAGAAGTAAAATCTCCATCTGCCGTTCGGAACATAGGCTCCATTTCAAGTGTCTTAATGTGCTTTTCAAGAACTTCTCTAACCCTAGGAACTGCCTCACCCTGATTTTGAATAGTAATCCAATCGGTTTTTATCCCGGAATATCTGGGTCCATGATGTCCGCCATGTTCTCCAGGAGAGTGAAATTCAGTAGCCCTTCCTGAATTACTTTGAGTGTGTAATCTGCGAGAAGACATATAAAAGTAAGCAGTAAAGCAGATATAATCTTTATGGATTAAGAAAAATAGGCAAAGTATGCGATTATAATATAAAGGGCGATTATCAAGATACCCACGTATAGGCTCTTGTTTTTGAATTGCCTTTGCTTTGAAACAAGGTAAAAGAAGTATAATTCACCAATAAGGACCAGTACAATAAGCAGCATTACAAGGTATCCTGCAAGGTTCATTATTGCAGGCGGATTTACAAGCAAAAAATGGAATACTGAAAGAAAATAAACAAAGTAAACCAGTTGCTGTACCCTTTTCCATTTTCCGCCTAACTTTTTAACCGCCCAATCTGTGGAGGTTATTGCAATAATGAAAAGCAATGGATATGCAATCAAACCAAAAATAACAGGGTTCTGAAAAGGATCAAGTATGAAAAGCGCATTTGCGATGTTTCCCATGAAAAGAATGTTTGTTGCAGTAAGCACATGTATTGCAATAAAAATGAATCCGATTACGCCAAAATTTCTCCTTATGTCCCAGTGTTTTGCAAGAGCAGGTCTGAATTTGAATATTATGCTTGAAAGAAGCGCAAAGGAAATGAAAGTTATTCCTGTGAAAGCAGATGCCCTCAAAACTGAAATTCCAAGATCATTGTTTCCCAAAAAAGATTGCTGGTAAGAAAATTCAATGAGCCAAAAAATAATTGAAATTGTTATAAAAATAAGATTTTGTTTCCATTTCTTAAAAGCACCTTCAAACAAATAAGTCACCTAAGGAAGAATATGGTTTACCACAATTTTCATTATTTCCCTTATCTGTGCAACCGCAATATGGTCTCCTTGAAAAACATAAACTGCTTCAATTAACGGTCTTACATTTTTTTCAATAAATTCCGCAGGTTTTGCAAGAATAGTTTTTTTACGGGTTGCATTCATTGCAAAATCAAGATCCTTTTTCAGATCTTCATGAGTATAAGGAATAAAAATTCCCTCCCTTGGATTCAGTTTCATCAATGCATCAGGGCTTCCGATAAATTTTCCTGTAGGGCCATATGTCCTGACTCCTTCAAAAAAAGCAACAGGATCAACTCCTGTATAAGTTGATATTTTTGAACTCACGACACTTGGCGCATTTTCACCAAAAGATTTTGCCATTTCAGCAACAGATGCAAATTCCATTGTACACAGCTTTGCAACAGATTTGCTTGGACGCATTTGCCTTTCAAGAGGTCTTTGTCCTACAGGGCGAACCACAGGAGCTTCAGCTGCCTGTACACGCGGTTGCGGCGTATGTCTTTCAGGTTTTCTGCCAAAAAGCCCTCCTAAAAATCGTCTTACTCCCATTAACAAACACTATTCCAATAAAAGTATATAATTCATAGATATTTAAACATAAGTAATAAGTGATTTTTATGAGTTTGACTCCTTCTAACTATTCAGTACTCAAAAAGGGCAATAAAGCGCCCGAATTTTCATTAATTGGAACAGATAACAAAATGTATTCCCTTTCTTATTACCTTCATAAAAAAGCATTTTTGATTATTTTCATGTGTAATCATTGCCCTTATGTGAAACCAAAAATGAATTATTTAAAACAATTACAAGATAAATATGAAGTTAATGGTATTCAGATAATAGGAATTAACAGCAACGATACAGAATCCTATGGTGAAGATGACCTTGAACATATGAAGCAAATTGCAGAGGAAAAAGAATTTTCTTTTCCTTATTTACTTGATGAAACCCAAGAAATTGCACGCATGTACGGTGCGGCATGTACCCCTGATCCGTTCTTATTTGATTCTAATAAAAAGCTTGTTTACCATGGCCGAATTGATGATGCGCATGGTAAATCGCATGCTGATGCAAAAACTCACGAACTTGAAGACGCAATCAATGAACTAATTTCAGGAAAGAATGTTACTGTAAAAGAATTTCCTTCAATGGGCTGCAATGTGAAATGGAAAAATTAAATTTACCGAAACCTGAAAAATTTGGAATTAAATATAGTATCTCCATGGCAGTATTTCCAAATCTTTTTCTTTTAATTTTAAAAACGAACTCACAAAAGCTTTTGCAATCTGCAGGTTCGTAACCAAAGGAACATTAAAATCTACAACCGCGCGCCTTACATCATATTTCGGATCTGTTGCAATCTGCCTAAAAGGATCTGCAACAATTATTGCAAGATCTATTTTGCCATCATGCAAATAATCAAGAACATTCGGTTTCTTTTTCTCATGAATTTTATGAATTAAGGTAGACTTTACACCATTTTCTAAAAGGAATTCATGTGTATGTTCAGTTGCCAGCAGATTATACCCTGCATCAGCTGCGGCTTTTGCCTCGCCAAGCATTTTCTGCCTGTTTGGTTCACCTGTAAGTGAGATAAGTATATTCTTTTTTGGAATATTATAACCAGTGCTAAGAAGAGATTTTAGGAATGCATCCTCAAAGGTTGTTCCAATGCATGCAACTTCTCCTGTTGATGCCATTTCAACACCTGAAACAGGATCCGCTCCCTTTAACCTTGAAAATGAAAACTGCGGTGCCTTTACACCAACATGATCTAATTCCAAAAAGGTGTGCTGTGTTTCAGGCAATTGTATGCCAAGAAGAGAATGTGTCGCAAGTCCAATAAAATCTGTTCCAGTAACTTTAGAAACAAACGGCATTGACCTTGAAGCACGCAAATTACATTCAATTACTTTAACCTCGTTGTTCTTTGCAATGAATTGTATATTGAATGGCCCTGAAATATTGAGTGATTTTGCAAGTTTTCTCGCAACTTCCTTCATGCGCCTAATTGTTTCAAAATAAGTTTTTTGCGGAGGCAGCGCCATTGTGGCATCACCTGAATGGACGCCCGCATTTTCAATGTGTTCGGTAACAGCCATAACCGCAATTTCTCCCTTATCTGCAACCGCGTCGATTTCAATTTCTCTTGCATTTAGGATGAATTTGCTTATAACAACAGGATAATCCTCGCTAAGTGCGGTTGCTTCTTTCAAATATTTTTCCAATTCAGTTTCATTAAATGCAACCGCCATTGCCTGTCCACTAAGCACATAGGACGGTCTTACAAGCACAGGGAAGCCTGCGTCTTTTGCAAATTTCTTTGCAGATTCAATATCCTTGAGTTCTCTCCATTCAGGTTGTGGTATTCCAAGCGAATCACAGAGCATGCTGAATTTGTTCCTGTCCTCTGCCTTATCAATATCAATTGGATTTGTCCCCAGAACCCTGAGACCGTGTTCGTGGCATTTCAATGCAAGGTTATTTGGTATTTGTCCACCCATTGAAACTATGAGTCCTTTTGCATTTTCTTTTTCATAAATCTCCTGTACTGTTTCAAAGCTTAATTCATCAAAGTAAAGTTTGTCACATTCATTATAATCCGTTGAAACAGTTTCAGGGTTAAAATTTATCATAATTGTTTCAAAGCCAAGTTGTTTTGATGTTCTTGCTGCAGAAACACAACAAAAATCAAATTCAACCGAGCTGCCTATTCTATATGCGCCTGAGCCAAGAACAATAACCGAGTTTCCTCCAAAAGCAACATCATTTTCAATGCCATTATAAGTTAAATAAAGATAATTTGTTTTTGCAGGATATTCAGCCGCAAGAGTATCAATTTGTTTTACAAAAGGCACGATTGAGAATTCTTTTCTCTTTGCTCTTACATTGCTTTCGTCTCCATCTGAATCTTTGAGCAACATTGCAATTTGCTTATCCGAATAACCTTGCTTTTTTGCTTTCAATAAAAGTTCTTTCGGAATGTTTGCAAGGGAATATTTTTCAATTTCTTTTTTTGTTTCAACAACATTCTTGATTTTGTAGAGGAACCATTTGTCAATTTTTGAAACACCATGAATTTTTCCAACAGGAATATTTTTTTCAAGCGCCTCGACAACAGCAAATACTCTTTTATCTGTCGGGTATTTCACTGAATGGGCAAGTTTTTTGAAATAAAGTTTATTGCCAACAAGACCGTACATTCCGATGTGAAGCATCCTTATTGCCTTCTGCATTGCCTCCTCAAATGTTTTTCCAATAGCCATTACTTCACCAACGCTTTTCATTTCCGTGCCGATTCTTCTTGAAACATTCCTGAATTTTTTGAGATCCCAGCGCGGAATTTTCACAACAACATAATCAAGCGCAGGTTCAAAGCATGCTTTTGTTTTTTTTGTAATTAAATTATCAAGATCAAGCAAAGTATAACCAAGTCCGAGCTTTGCAGCGACAAATGCAAGCGGATAACCAGTTGCCTTTGAAGCAAGTGCAGAGCTCCTTGAAAGACGCGCATTAACTTCTATAACACGATACTCATCATTTTCAGGATTAAGTGCAAACTGTATATTACATTCCCCTACAACACCCAGATGCCTTATCACGCGTATCGAAATTTCCCTGAGCATGTGATATTCATGATTGTCAATTGTTTGCGATGGAGCAACAACAATGCTTTCCCCGGTATGAATTCCCAAGGGATCAAAATTTTCCATGTTGCAGACAGTAATGCAATTATCATTGCAATCCCTCACAACTTCATATTCAATTTCTTTCCAACCTGAAAGGCATTCTTCTACAAGAATCTGCTTTGTACTTTTGAATGCTTTATCAACCATTTCTTCAAGAAGTTTTTTGTTTTTAACAACTCCACTTCCTTTTCCACCAAGAGCAAAGGCCGCCCTGACCATTACATGGTAACCAATTTTTTCAGCGGCTTTAAGCGCGTCTTTTGTTGAGGAAACTGCAAATGACTTTGGAACCTTGACATCAATTTTTCCAAGTTCTTTATTAAATAATTCACGATCCTCAGTAAGCTCAATTGTTCTTACAGGCGTTCCAAGAACCTTTACATTATACTTTTTCAGCACCCCTGTATTTTCAAGTTCAACTCCGCAGTTAAGGCCTGTTTGCCCTCCAAATGAAAGAAGTATTGCATCAGGTTTTTCCCTCTCAATAACCTTTTCAACAAAGTAAGGAGTTACTGGCAAAAAATAAACCTCATCAGCAAAACCTTTTGAGGTCTGAACAGTTGCAATATTCGGATTAATTACAATAACCTGAATCCCTTCTTCTTTCAGCGCTTTTATTGCCTGCGAACCAGAGTAATCAAATTCTCCTGCCTGACCAATTTGCAGCGCCCCAGAACCCAGCAACAGAACTTTTTTTGGTTTATCCTTTAATACCATCATGAATCACCTGAAAAAAACAAAATACACTCCTAAAATCATTGAAAATGCAACAAAAATATTTTTTATAAATTCATTCCCTTTCTCAACCGCAATTTTTGTACCTATAAAAGAACCTGCAAATGCACCTATTGCCAACGGAATCCCAAGGGCAAAATCAATTATTCCTGCATTCAAAAAAATTGCAGCGGCTGAAAGCGATGAAAAAAGACTTGAGTATGTTGCAAGTGAAAGCGTCTGTACAAAATCAAGACTCAAAAAATAAATTAAATTAAAGCGCATAAGTGTTCCGCTTCCTGGCCCAAAAAATCCACGGTAAATTCCAATAATCAAGGAAATTACTGTTGCAATAAAAACATTGTTTTTTGAAATTTCGTGCTTTTTCACTGCAACCGAACCTTTTTTTGAAAAATAAGTTATTATTGCACCGACAATTAAAATTACTCCAAGAAGAGCATAAAAAAAATCCTGTGGAATAGAAAGCAGAATCCATGCGCCAATTGCGCTGCCGATTGTATGAGCTCCAACAATAAGTGCGGGAATTTTTTTTCCAATATTTAATTTTCCATAAATTTTCGGAAGCCTTCCAAATGAAGCAATAAGAATACCGAACCTGTTTGTCGCAACTGCCGCAACCGGTCCAGCACCAAGGAAAATAAGTGCAGGAACAATTATGAGTGCTCCGCCGCCAGTAAAAGTTGCATAAATCATTGCCGCAAAACCTGTGACAAGAATTATAAACTGCGAAAACAAATCAGCAAAAATCATTTCAACACCTCAACTATTGCGACAGTTGGGACCACACTCAACCTTCGTTTGGACTCGGTTGAGTATAACAAAAAACAACCACAAATCATTTCAACACCTTCTTGAACTCATCAAACAGCAGTTTCGGCTGTTGGGTGCGACGGTTGTCTTCGCTAACGCTCGACAAGCCAAAACTAAAAATAAAAACTATTTTAACACCTTCTTGAATTCATCAAACAAAAATTCCGTATCAACAGGCCCAGGATTTGCTTCAGGGTGAAATTGTACTGAAAAGAATGGTTTTGTTTTATGCATTATACCTTCATTAGTATCATCATTTGCATTGCGCATCCATGCTTCCCATTCTTTTGAAAGAGTTGATTCCTGCACAGCAAACCCGTGATTCTGACTAGTAATAAAACATTTTTTTTCACCGACAATGTAAACCGGCTGATTTTGACTTCTATGGCCGTACTTGAGTTTGTATGTTTTTGCTCCTGCGGCAAGCGCAAGCAATTGATTTCCAAGACATATTCCAAAAATCGGAATTTCTTTTTCAAGTGCGGCGCGTATGTTTTTTATTGTTGAAGTGCACATTGCTGGATCTCCTGGACCATTGCTTATGAACAATCCATCAAAATCTAATTCTGATCCAAGGAAATCATAATTCCATGGAACGCGGATAACTTCAAATCCCCTGCTGACAAAATTTGCAAGAATATTATTTTTTACCCCACAATCAACAAGCACAATCTTTTTTCCTTTCCCATAACGAACGGGCTTGTGAATACTTACCCCTTCAACAAGGTTCTCAAGATTCGGGTCATAAAAGCTAAGGTCTTTGCTGTCAATAATTATTTTTCCAAGCATTGCACCTTTTTCCCTCAAATGTTTTGTGAGAGCTCTTACATCAATGCCTGTTATTGCGGGAATTTTTTCCTCTTTAAGCCAATCACCAAGAGATTTTACAGCCGCATGATGCGAATAGTTATAAGAATAATCATTCACAACAAGGCCCTTTACCTGAATTTTATGCGATTCAAAATTTTTTATGAATCCATTGCTTAGAATTTTTTCAGGAACGCCATAATTTCCGACAAGAGGGTAAGTTAGGCACAATATTTGTCCAAAGTAACTTGGATCAGTAAGGCTTTCAGTGTAACCAACCATACCTGTATTGAATACAACTTCGCCTGAAATTGAAGCATCATAGCCAAATGATTTGCCTGAAAAGGTTGTGCCATCGGCAAGAACAAGTTTAGCGTTCAAAAAAAAGCACCTCTTAAAATAAGGGCGAAAATATTATTTTCAAATGAAAAAAATCCAAAAAAGGGTTCAAATCCAGTCATCCTAAAAATAATGTTATCCGCAAGAAAGTTTATAAGGCTTTAGGGATTGACTGCTGTTTTTTGGAAAAAAATTATTGCTTTGAAACCCAGATTGTGTTAAGCATTTTCTCAGTTGCCTTTATTGCTGCCATAACCTGATCCGAATCAACACCAATGGTTTTGAATTCATTGCCATTAATTTCCCAAGTTATTTTTGTTTTGACAATAGCATCTGATTTTCCACCAGAGGGAATTATTACCTCATAATCCTCAAGAACAGGCAATTTGAGGCTAAGTTCTTCTGCGGCAAGAGCCAAAGCATTCATAAAAGCAGCATAACCGCCATCTCCTGTGGCACTTTTTTCGGTTGAAGACCCATTATACTTTAACTTGAATGAAGCCCAGGCTTTTTTGTCGCTCGAGCTGGTCACAACACAGTTAAGCACTTCAAAACGCTTCTGAATAGGCGTTTTAAGTACATCAGAGATTATGAAAGGCAAATCTGCAGGCGTAACCTGCTCTTTTTTGTCCCCTAAAGCAATGATTCTTTCAAGAACAACTTTCTTTTGTTCAGGAGTTAAATCGATTTTAAGTTGCTTTAAATTATGTTCAAGACTTGCTTTACCACTGAGTTTTCCAAGGGCATATTCGCGACTCCTGCCAAACCTCTCAGGGTCAAGTTTGTTCACATAAAGGTTTCCCTTTGCATCTCCATCAGCATGGATTCCTGCTGTTTGTGTAAAAACATCATTACCCACAATTGGTTTGTTTGATGGCAAACGCTTACCTGAAAGCTGTTCGATATGTCTGCTTACTTTCAAAAGGTTCTTTTCATCAACAAGACATTCAAAAGAAGTCATGTCATTAATTGCAGCAACAACCTCCGCAAGGGAAGCATTACCTGTTCTTTCACCAAGACCATTTACAGTACAGTGTATTCCTGTTGCTCCTGTTTCAACAGCAACAAGGGAATTTGCAACAGCAAGACCATAATCATTATGCGCGTGAAAATCAATTTTTTCTAATGGAAAAATTTCAGCCATTTGTTCGATGAATGATTTTGTTTCAAGCGGATTTAAAACACCAAGAGTATCCGGAAGCATCAGGCGGTTGATTTTTACTTTGGATAATAGCTCAGCAAACCGGAAAACATAATCCTTCGAATCGCGCATACCATTGCTCCAGTCCTCAAAGTAAACGTTAACTGTAATGCCCTTGGAAATTGCATCATCTATTGTGCACTCAACATCCTTAAAGTGCTCTTCAGGTTTTTTTCTGAGTTGATAAGTACAGTGTTTAAACGAACCTTTGGTAAGCAAGTTAAGGTGCCTGCATCCTGCAGATAAGAGCCAGTCATTGCTTACTCCAAAATCAACAAAACCAAGAACCTCTACCCGGTCAAGAAATTTTTCCTTTTCAGCCCACGCACAGATTGCCTTTACGGTTTCCTTTTCGCCTTCGCTTACCTTTGCTGAAGCAACTTCTATTCTATCAACATTTACATCTGTAAGAAGTATTTTTGCGGTGGATAGTTTATCCTGAAGAGAAAAAGAAACTCCTCTTGTCTGCTCTCCATCTCTAAGAGTAGTATCCATTACCTGAATGTGTTTACTC
>PCWY01000057.1 GCA_002762975.1 Candidatus Diapherotrites archaeon CG11_big_fil_rev_8_21_14_0_20_37_9
AGCCAGAATCATCCACAACAACCGAAGAAAAACCAACTACCACCAACTCAAACAAACCAACACAACCACGAATTAATACGCAAAGCCATAAAAACGGAAATAATAAATTCTTACAAAATCGGCGCGCATTCAATATTTGTAATTTCTCTTGAAGAAATCCTTGCGGAAAAAATCCATGCGCTTTCAACAAGAACCGCGCCAAGAGACCTCTATAACTTTTGGTTTTTGACAAAAAACAAGGTGCAAAAAGACAATGAACTCATAAGGCAAAAATTCGCTTATTATGACGAAAAACCTGACAAAAATAAAATTCTCGAAAACATTCAAAATATGGAAACAAAATGGAAAGATGATTTAGGCAGGTTTATGATGAAACTGCCGGAATTCAAAGATGTGAAAAAAGAAGTTTTCAGCTTCATTTGAACAGCTCAACTATTTTCTCCTTTATTTTCGTCCTCGTAAACATAGTGCCTAATTTCTCGTAATCCTTCTTATAGCCCTTGTTCATTACTGTGAACCACCATTGTTTGAGGTGTTGGTTGAAATTGTTTTTTGCGATTTTTCTTTGGAGGTCTTCCTTGTTTTTTTTAATTAGGTTGTTTTGCTATTGAAACTGGTGTTTGTTTATAAATAAGTTGTCAAAAATATAGCGGTAAACAAGCACGTGGTTCAACGTGAAGTCCGGGTAAACATGCCTGAACAGGTCATGCAGTGCAAGGACATCTGTATCTATAACCCCCATAATAATATGGCAATTGACGAATTAATATATGTTCGGTTGATTGGAAATCAACTGAATGGTTGATTTTGCAAGGGTTAATCGATTACCGCAATTTCTATTTTCGCGTTTGGGTCTGGTTCGTGAATATTAAGGCGATAACAAGAGTTTTCTTCCCTATCCATTATTTTTCTTATTATTCCCCCTTGTTCCATTTTGTCAAGGATTCGAATTAGGGTTGCTTCAGGCAATTTCGTGATTTTCTTTATTTCTGTCTAATGGCGCAAAATGTAATTTGGTGCAAATCTCCATTATGGCTTTTGTCACTTCTATAACGCAAGTCGCATCATCTTTCATCATCCAATACCTCCAACCATAACAAAAAAACAAGGTCTACAACATTATTTAAAAGTATCATTTCCAGTAGACAAATTCTATTTTAAATAGATTTAAAAAAGGGGTGCAACAAATAATAAAACATGGCAAACGCACTAATAACAACAATCTATTTGATAGAATCAATAGTTCTCGCCATAACCAAATTCTCAATAGACAGAGTATATTTATTGTCAAGCGATGAAACCGACGAAACCCAACAAAAAGCCATAAAACAATTAAAAGAAAACTACTCAAAAGTTCTCGACATCAAAGAAAAAAAAATTCCTCTCTACGACATTGTTAAAATTACGGAAAAATGTGTTGAACTCATCGACGCGATTCCAAGCAAGGACAAAATTTACATCAACATTACACCCTCACGCAAAACACAGGCAATAGGCCTGCTTTACTCGGCTTACAAGCGCCCCAAAATGATTCACAAAATATTTTACATCTCCGAAGAAAAAAACCAAATCATCACACTCCCCCTACTCGAATTCTTGGTTACAGAATCACAGCAACAAATACTCGAAAACCTCAAACCCAACACCAACATAACCGAACTCGCAGAAAAACTCCACCAATCAAGAGCCATGCTCTACCGAAACATAAAAGAACTCAAAGAAAAAGGACTCATAGAAGACAACCCCGAAGGATTAACACTAACAGACGCAGGAAAAATAGCAAGGATGTGAAAAAATGGTTGAAGATGATAGAAGTATCGCGATTAATCCGATTGACATAGATGAATTTGTACCAACAAAAACAAATGAAGATGGAAAATTTAGGTATTCTTATACTATTCCTCAATTTCAAAGAGATTTTGTATGGGAATATAAAGATGTGAAAGATTTGTGGGATAGTATTTACAGAAATTATCCGCTCGGTAGCTTCATGATATGGGAAAGTCAAGAAGAATTATCAAATAATAGGCAAATTGCAGAAAATATTTCCCTCGTAAAAACAGAAGGGAATACTTTCAAATACATTTTAGATGGACAACAAAGAATTACTTCACTAATCGTATCTGTTTTAGGCGGCTTAAAAAGAAAAGAAAATAGGAAAAGACCAATGGATTTAGCAGTTTATTTATCACTAAAAAATGCTAAAATAGAAATAGATGAGATTAATTTTGAAAATAAAAAGAAAATTCAATTATTTTTTACAAAAAATGATATAAAAAAATGGACTGAGGAAGAAAAAAAATATTTAATAGACGTTAAACAACTAATAACTTTTAATGACGAAATATATTCAAAGTTTTATGATACCGAGGAAAAAGAATTAGCGAAGTTATATCAAAAAATATCGCATAGAATAAATAAATATAAATTATCAATTATAACTCTAAAGAACATCCCAAGGGAAGAAGTATGTGAACTTTTTACTAGAGTTAATACTCAAGGAAAAAAGTTATCTACTATTGACCTGATTACTGCATACACTTATTCTGATGACTTTTATTTGAGGGGGGATAATTATTTAGAAAAATTATTTGGTGGTGCAGGCGATTTGGAACGTTTGAATTATGAAAATATTGATGAATTATTGTTCATTAGGCTCATATCCATGATAAAACTTGGGCAGTGTGCAGAATCAGACCTTTTCGAACTTAAATCTAAGGATTTTAAGGAAAATTGGAAGATTGCTTCTGACTCCTTTATAGAAGCAATTCAATTTTTGAGAAACCATCTAAATATCATGTCCCCGACCATTCTACCATACAGCCCGATGTTGGTGTCATTAGCATATTTTTTCTATTTGATTAGAAAAAATAGAGTTGTTGAAACAAATAAAATCAAAGATTCAATTGAGAAATGGTTTTGGATAAAATCCTTGAACGAGGATTATCGCGGCGCTACAAATGAAGAAATAAAAAAAGACTGCACTGAATTTAATAATTTTATAAAAAATAACAACGGGTTTTCTTTTTCATTAACGAGGAATATAACCAAAGAAATATTATTAGATGAAAAACTAAACCTTTCAAGTGGTTTTTGTAAAACAATATTGTGTATATTTGCAAAAAATAAACCTTTTGACTTCACTAACCATAAGGAAGTCAATATTTATGATGTTTTAGTAGAATACAAAAAAAGTGAATTACACCACATTTTTCCACAAAAATCTCGGATAGCAAGTGAACATTCAAAGGATAAAATAAATAAAATTCTCAACATTTGCTTTCTCCCAAAATCATCCAATGGCTCAATAAGCAATGATAATCCATCGGTTTACTTCATTAAAAAAGTCAAAGAAAAAAATAGTCATTATATTGAAGATATTAAGAGTAATATTATCCCAGAAGGAGATGAATCCGGGATTTGGAATGATAAATATGAAAAATTTTTAGAACAACGGTCAGACTTAATTCTTAATGAAATTAAAAGACTAGCGACTTAAATTAAAATGTGTGAAACAATGAATCTCGATCCTGAAAAACAATCCGCGCTTTCGCATAAGGGAAATGTTTTGGTTACGGCTAATCCGGGTACGGGTAAGACTTTTTTGTTGGCTCAGAAGTATGTTGATTTGGTTAAAGAGGGCCTGAAGACTGATGAAATCTTGTGCCTTACTTTCACGAATAAGGCTATGCGTGAGATGGAGAATAGGATTGTCGAAAAATTGGAGTCTGAGAAGATTGATGCTGATTTGTCTAAGTTGAATGTTTATACTTTTCATTCTTATGCGCTCGAGTATTTGGATGAATCTGATATTATTTCCACTAATTTGCTGAGGTTTGTCATTTACGAGTATTTGAAAAAAAACGAGGTTTTCACTTACGGCGACGAGTATTTGGTTAGTGATGTTGTTCCGCGGTTGGAAAACCTGATGCGTTATTTGAAAAGCTATGGGATAACAAGCGACAAAATTGATGTTCAGAAAACAAGAGAACTTCTCTTGGAATTTGAGAGAAGCAAGGGCGTTATTGAAAAGGAAGATTTGGAAAAATTCTTGGTTTATTTTGTGGAAATATTTGATTTATACGAAAAAGAAAAAGCAAAAAAAGGAATTGATTATGCTGATTTGCTCATAAATTTTTTGAAATTAAAAAACAAGCCAAAATTCAAACACGTTCTAATTGATGAATTACAGGATGTAAATGAATTGGAAGCAAGAATAGCGCTTGAATCAGGCGAAACATTCTTTGCTGTCGGCGACAAAAAACAGGCTATTTTCGGTTTTCAGGGTGGTTCAATCGGAAACTTCAGGCTCTTTGAAGAAAAAAAACCTTTAATGCAGAACCTAACATCCAACAGGAGAAGCACCCAGCAAATACTAGATTTTGCGGCAACCGACTTCAAAAACAAAACCATTGATGAAGCAGGCAAAAAAGAATTGGATGGGTTAAAAAGCTTTGAAAAAAAACAAGGCGAAAAACCAAGAATAATCGAAGCACAACAGGACGAAACAATAGGAACACTCTGCTCTCTGCTGAACAAAATCGAGGGGGAAAACATTGCCGTTGTTGCAAGAACAAATTCTCAAATAATGAAAATAGGAAAAGAACTCGAAAACAGGAACATCGAATTCTCATCCACATGCGTGGCATCTTCGCTCGAAGCAAAAGAAAACATAATAAAATTTCTCAAAGCAGTATTCAGCAATGATATTGATGATGTGAAAACCGCTTTTTACACGCCCTTCTTCCCCATAAACATTCGAAAAGCGTTTGAATTAACCGCGAAAAAAGGCATTACCCTGGAACAAATACTCGAGGAATGCCCTGAGTTTAAAGAAATACGGGAAAACCAAAAGGACATTGAAACAGTAACCGATTTGTTTGTTAAAAGAATCTTTCCAATAGCCATTGCTTACGGAGAAGAATACCTGTTATCAGCCCAAACAATGTTAAAATCATCACAAGAAGCATTAAAACTCATTAATGACAAAACACTCCCGAATTTCGTGCTATATTTGGAAGCATCCGATTTGGTCGCATCAACCGCTAAAAAAGACGCCAAAATAACCCTTACAACAGTCCACAAATCAAAAGGACTGCAATACGACACGGTTATTTATATTCCCAAAAAAACGAAAAACAAAAGAAGCTTTTACGATTATATCGTGGAAAAAATCCTAGAAGCCAACGGAAGAAAAGAAGAATTCGAATTAGAAGAAGAAACACTCAGAATAAACTTTGTAGCATTCACACGAGCCAAAAAAGAATTATACATGATAACCGAAAACGCAATGGATTATGCCAACGAAAACGCCGAAAAAATGGAGTTAGAAGCAGAAGAACTATCCCACTCATTCGAAGAAAAGAAAAAACGAGCCTACACCTTATTCATAAACAAAAATTATGACGAAGCAAAACAACTATTGGAAGAAAATAATGCATGGTTAAAAGACTTCGTCAAAAAACACTTTGATTCAATGGAACACATTTCATTCTCACGTTTAACCACAAACCCTTATGAGTACTTCACCAAAAACATTTTACAATTAAGACAAATTACTTACGCAACAAATCTTGGCAGTGCAGTACACGAATTACTCCGATCTTACTTAGAAGGAAAAAAAACAGAACCAAAAGAAGAGGAAAAACAATACTTCGAAAACGGAGTAGAACTGATAAAAAAAATACAAAAAGACTACCCCGAATTCGTAAAAGCGGAACACAAAATCTATTTACCCCTAAACACAATAATCGAAACAACCGAAAAACTGCATTTCAAGGGTTATATTGATGCAATATTCAAAAACAAGGACGAATACTTATTAGTTGACTGGAAAACAAGCAAAGACACTAAAGATGCAAGCAAAAACAGAAGACAACTCGAACTATACAAAAGAGCATACTCCCAAGAAACAGGAATCCCCCCCGAAAAAATCAAAGTAGCAATCGCATTTATAGGTTTAAGAAAAATTATTAATGATGGCAATATTATTGCGGAAATGGATTCAAACCAACCAAGAAAAAATGTCTTCGACACAATCAAAAAACACCTGGAAAAATTCCTCGAATGGAAACAAAAACCAGAAACATTCTTCGAAGATTTGAAAGCAGTAAAAGTGGACGACCCGCTGATAAGAAGCCTAATAGAGCAATACGAAACGGAAACAAACAAAACATGAGCGAAACAATCGAAAAATACTGTTGTTTAGACACAGAAGGAATGGTATGGGTTGTTAATAAAATTAGAAAATTTTGATAAAATGGTGAACAAATGAAATTGTTATCAATAGCTATAGAAAATTACAGGTCATTGAAGAAAACTCCAAAGATAATTATAGAAAATTTATCCATCTTTATAGGGGAAAACAATGCAGGGAAATCTAACCTACTTAAAGCAATTTCAACTGTTTTAAACAACGAAAAAGTAGATAATGAAGATTTTTTTGATAAAAATAAAAGTATTATTCTGGACTTTGAAATCGGGGATTTAGAACTCGTTAAGGAAGATTTCCAAAAGTACTTTGTAGAAAAGAATGGAATTAAAGTTCTTGCATTGAGAAAAATATTTACTTTAGACGAAGAAAATGAAAGTATAAACGAGGAAATGGAATTTTTGACAAAAATTCCAAACGAAAAATTTTTGAGGGATGTTGTTGAAGGTAATTTCGATGGGAGGACAATAGCAGGTCAAGTTCAGAGAGCTGATAGATTCAAGAGTTTAATTCCTTCAGAAACCAAATTATTGAAAGATGATGCCGTTGCAGTGGTAAAAAAATTTATTGAAAGCGAACTTAAAGAAGAAGACTATAAATTGGGTTATGCTAATTTCCCTGAAACCAGAAAGTTATACGGGCTGATGCCTAGATTCCTTTTTATACCAGCAGTAAAGGATGCGGATGATGAATTAAGGGGCGCAAAAAATTCAACTTTTGCAACAATCTTAAACAATATTTTTGAATCAATCTGTAGTGACGAAGAAGTGAGCCAAGAAGATAAGAAAAAAAGAGATAAAATAAAAAAGTTTTTTGAAACAGTAGAAAATTATTTTAATAATCAGAACTCAAAATTAGCTACAATTAAAAAACTTGAAAAAGACCTATCTGAATCCTTAAGCGAGCATATCTGTGAAACAACAATAAACTTCAGCTTTTCCACCCCTTCATTTGAGGATATACTTAAAGTGCCACAAACACTGATTGATGATGGTTGTAAAACTACTATAGATAGAAAAGGGCACGGTTTGCAAAGAGCCTTGTTATTAGCAATATTAAAAGTGTATGTTAAATATTCTAAGCCATCCCAAACAAGCAATAAATTCTTTATAGGGGTAGAAGAACCAGAAATTTACCTACACCCCCATTCACAAAGAAAAATGTTTGAGATATTAAAAGAGCTAGCCAAAACCAATCAAGTTTTTATTACAACACATTCAGCAGTACTCGTCAATAAAATGAATCGCCCTGAAAATATAATAAAAATATCCAAAGTAAAAACAGAATCAAAAATCAAACAGCTTGAAAAAGAATATTTCTCAGACGATGAATTGTTTAAAATTGAAAAAAACCTCACAGCCGGAAATAGTGAGATGTTTTTTGCAAGAAAAGTTCTTTTTGTAGAAGGTGAAACCGAAAAATATTCATTGCCATTATTCGCTAAAACATTAGGTATTGACTTTGATGAAAAGGGGATAAGTATCGTTTCAACAGGTTCAGTAAACAATTTTGAGCCATTCCTGAAGCTAGCAAATTCTAATGGTTTTGATATACCCTATTCTGTAATGTGCGACGGTGATGGAGGAAAAAACCTAACTACTCTTATTTCAGTATTAAATGCTTTAGGGATTACAAGAAAAGAAGATTTTATTGGTAAAACTGACAAAGAAAAAAGTGAATTTTTAAAAACAAAAAAATGTTATGTTTTTGAAAAAGATTTTGAACACGAAATCGCAAAATCGAATAATGAAGATATCCTTCTAAAATGCTTAAGTGATCTAGCCGGCAAATCAATAACTGAAGAAGACATAAAATCCCTCAAATTCAATTCAGAGGAAAGAAAAAATAACCAGAAGAATAGATTTAACCAAATAATCAAAAAAATGGGAATTAAAAGTAACTTCCCAGAAATAGAAAATAAATACAAAAATCTTATTGATGAACTTTATGAAAAAGCCGATTCAGAAGTCGCATTCGAAACAAGAGAATATGATGATTTGTTAGCTGAATTCATGAAAAAACAAAATAAACCAAAACTAGGGAAAAAAATAGGCGAAAAATTCAGTAAAGATGAAATCCCGAACACAATAAAAGAACTTATTGAAAATCTAGGTAGAGGGACAATGTGAATAGACAAACAGTTAACTCAAGCAATATTGTTTCAATAGGATACAACCCTATAAACCGAATTCTTGAAATAGAATTCAAAAATGGAGTATATCAATATAATGGGATTTCGTCCGAAATATATGAAAAATTAATGAATTCCCCCTCAAAAGGAAAATTCTTTTATTCATTCATAAGGGATAAATATATAACAAAGAAAATAGTATAACGTCCAAAATAAAAGGTAAAAAAAATTAATTTTTTCACCCATTCTATTGTTATGCCTGACAAGCTCAGCAAGGAAACCAGAAGTTTCATAATGTCGAAGATTAGGTTAAGATAAGGGGCATTAGGTAAAAGACTTTGAGAATGCCTTGACAAAAGTTAAAAAAAGCATTGAACCATATTAATCGAATATGGGTGAAGGGGAAAAAGTGAATATTGATGACTGAATTATTTAACAAAAAAACTATTGAGCGATTATGCGCTAATATCCAAATATCTGCCAAACCGGGAAAAGCAGCAAAAGAATGGCTCGAACTCCTGAAATCTGACGCTCTAAGAGACGAGGTTAAAAATTACCCTAACTTTGAATTGATAATCCTGCAAGATTTGCTAGGGTATGACCTAAAAAAAAGCCTCTCACATGAAGAAGGGAACATAGAATTTCCATTTAAAGACGATTCAGGAAAATTTATCATTGGTTTTGAGGTCAAAGGCACAAGCACAAAAGACTTATTTGCAATACAGGCTGGCAGGAAAAAAGAACATGAAAGCCCCGTAAAACAGCTTTGGGATTATATGGGCGGAAAACTTGACCTTGAATATGGAATAGTTACCAATTACAAAGATTTCATTCTTCTGGATAAAAGCAAGGGTTATTCAAAATACCATTTTTTTAATTTTACTGAAATTGAAAGAAATGAAAACAAGCTGAAAGAATTCATAGCAATTTTTTCAAAAGAAAGCACAATAGACAAAAAATTCTTAGAGGAACTTTACAACAAATCAGTAATAGAAGAAAGGGAATTTACCAAAGAATTCTACAAACTCTTCCACGAAACAAGGTTAATGCTGATTAAAGAATTCCAAGATAACGGCGCAAGTAAAGAAGATTCAATACACTACGGGCAACTATTCCTGAATAGACTAATGTTTGTTTTTTTCACAGAAGACACTGGTAAACTTGAAAGCAGATTATTTGAGAGAACCTTATTGCAAATGCTTGAAACAAAAGATATCTTGTCAGAAGGCTCGACATTCATTTGTGACATAATAACAAACCTATTCTCAAAGCTAAATTCCGGGTCGAGTTCTCCGATAGAAATATTCGGGTTTAATGGGGGTTTATTCAGACAAGAAATCCCACGAAACATATATTTCAAAGACTTACAGAAAAAAGATTATTTCAAAAATGAAAAACAGTACCCTAATCTCAAACATCCAAAACTAAATGAAGCAGAACAACAACTCGTGAACACTTACAAAGACAAACTAAACCCCATAATATCAAACCTGCTCATCATGGCGTCTTATGACTTTAAAACAGAAGTAAACGTCAACATATTAGGACACATATTTGAACAATCCCTAACTGATTTGGAAGAACTCAAAGAAGGGGAAATTTCAAAAAGAAAAAAAGAAGGAGTATACTACACTCCTGAATATATTACAGATTACATTTGCAGAAACACAATAATACCATATCTCTCAAAAAAAGACGCAACAACTGTTGAAGACCTTTTGAACGAGTACAGTTCAAATATCTCAGAACTTGAAAAAAAATTTAAGGAAATAAAAATCCTTGACCCGGCATGCGGTTCAGGAGCTTTCCTAATAAAAGCAGTAGATGTTTTGCTCGAAATCCAAAAAGGAATACAAGAAATAAAACAACAGAAGGGAATTTACACAAGAACTGCACAACTTAAAAAGAAAAAATTTGAAGGAATGATTTCACTAACCAAGTGGTGGGAAGAAGACGAAGCAAGAGAGATAATAGAAAACAACATTTTTGGAGTAGACATCAACGAAGAATCAGTAGAAATAACAAAACTCAGCCTATTCCTCAAAATAGCAAGAAAAAACAAAAAACTCATAGACCTATCACAAAACATCAAATGCGGAAACTCCCTAATCGACGACCCATCAATAGACGAAAAAGCATTCAACTGGCAAAAAGAATTCAAAGAAATATTTGACAACGGCGGATTTGATGTAATAATAGGAAACCCGCCATATGTTTCAAACTGGTCGTTATCAGAGTCAAATAGAGAAATAGTAAAATTTTTAGACAAACAGTATTCTGAAATTACAGTAGGCCATTGGGATGTTTATATTATATTTATTTATCAAGCTTTAAAATTACTTAAAAAAAACGGTTTGCAATCATTTATTTTACCTTCTTCATTTGCAACTGAAAAATACGGTAAATTAATCAGAAAACAAATCATTAATCAATACTCATTAAAGTCAATTCTGGACTTTGGAAAAACTCCTGTTTTTGACGATGTTGCTAGACAATATATAATTTATGTCATAGAGTCAAGTCAAAAAGACACTAAAACAGAAATATTTAATTTCAAAGATAATGTTGCAGTATTGTCACATAATATAAATCAAAAAAATTTCTTAACCTTCAATAACTACACCTTTAGATATGATTTGTCAGAAAATGATTTGAAAATAAAAGCAAAATTAGAAAAAAATAATCCAAAAATAGGAAACCTATTCTGTATAAATGTAGGGGTGGTTGCCCATAGTAATGCAATAAGCCCTAAATCGTTTAAAAAAGACGACGTCATTTACGATAAAGACGAGGGGAATTTTGATAAATTTATTAATGGAGAAGACTTATCCCGATATTCTATAAACTGGAGCGGACATTACATTGATTACAAGTCTAAATCAAAATATTTCCACAGACCTAAGTTTCCTTTGCTTTTCGAATCTCCAAAACTAATTATTCGTAGAATAACCGGAGAAAATAATTCAATTATTGCAAATTTTGATGACAAAAAATATTATTCAAATGATAATGTAATATTTATGCTGCCCTGGTCTGAAGAAGTGTTAAAATTTCAAAAACCAGAAAAAAAATGGTCTATTGACTGGGATTGTAAAAAAATTTCACTAAAATATGTTTTAGGAATACTCAACTCAAAACTAATGACTTACTATTTTAGCAAACTTCTTGCGACAGGGACATTACAAGGAACCTATTCAGGAATTTACCCTGAAGATTTAAGACAATTTCCAATAGTAAAAAAGTATTCTATAAAAAATCTTGAAATAAAGGTAACTGAACAAATACAACTTAACTCAACATTGAACACTTTAAAAGAAAAAATTTTCAATCGGATAAAACTAAGCTTTAAAATTGAAAAAACAACGAAAAAAATAAAAAATTTCTATAAACTATCTTTCCTAGATTTTCAAAAAGAAATTCAAAAATATTCTACAATAAAACTTTCCCTTAAAGAACAAGATGAGTGGGAAGATTATTTTAATGAATATAAGAAAGAGCTTCTTGATTTGAAAGAAAATATTGATAAAACGGATAAGGAAATTGACGGGTTGGTTTACGAATTATATGGGCTGACACCTGAAGAGGTAAAGATTGTTGAAGGAACTACAAACAGTTAGGCAGGCCACACAATGGACGAGAAAACTGAGTTATTTAATTTTATTGGAAACGGAAAACTTTCGGTTATTGGTAAAGATATAAAAGTGGACGTCGATTTTTCTGTTGTTGTTAAATACAATGCTGAGATTGAACTCAGATTTACCAGCAATAATTTCTTTGACAGTAACTTTCGCTTGCTAAAGGAAGCAGTTGACAACAAGTTTGCCCAATGTCGCTTTGATGGAATTGCACCCGGAAACAAAAAAATACTTGTGCCTGAGTTTTACATCAGCACGTTTAACTTTCGGGCTACACAAGGGCAAAGTCCACAAATAACAATCATTACAAATCTTTTTTCAGAAGTATTTGTTTGGGATTCGGCTTTTGCGAATCATGAAGAACTGTTTAACAAAAAAGGCACTGTGAAAGTTGGCTTGCTGAATTTTGTTTTTGGCGGAAAATATTTCACAAAATTTCCGGATGGGTCGGCAAGCAGGGACTTTTTCAATGTCAAAATAGGAAACAGCGAAATAGGATTTAGACAACTGAGAGAGTACACAGAAATTGAAAGGGTGTTGAAAAAAGAAAAAAACACTATGATTACTTCAGAAATGGAATTCGTAAATGCAGAATATTCCAGTACTCAAAAGTTGGCAGAAGACCTTTTTTGGCTGCTAAGTTATTCACAGAAAACTCTTATATCGAAACTGTACACAAAAGTGATTGTGGACGATAAAGAAGCGTTACTTGTACTGTGTAATGTTGGAAAAGCCCGTAAATATCATTATGTCAATTCTTCCTTTATTGATGCAACTCATCTTAGAGGAGACTGCATAGAGCAATTTTTTGCGGAAACGTATGACAAGTTCATGGAAAAGAAAACCTCTTTGAAGTTGGACAACATAATAGACATTCTCTGTCAAGCAGAGTTAAGCCCTATCCTTGAGGTAAAATATTTACTTTTGAGTTGCGCCTTAGAGCTTTCAGTGGACGTAGTCATACAAGATGAAGGGATACCAATAGAAAAAGACGCTGAACTCATCGGCGAGCATTGCAGGGCCGTAAAGAATTATTTGGATAATAAAAAATTGCAATTAGATGAAGAACATGTTTCAGCTATTGCGGAAAAATTCTATAGGCCAACACTCAAAAAAGAGGTTGAAGCAGTCATTGGCAAATTCGGTTTTATATATTCTGGAGATGAAATAAAGAGGATAAAGGACAACAGAAATAAAGTTGTTCATGAAGTAAAACTTGCAGATTATGACAAACCATTAGAAGACTACAATTTAATTAGACTTTTAATTGACCGAGTTCTGATTAAAACTTTAGGGTACTCGGGAGAAGTTCTCAACTATTCAAATAAATATAATTTCGAGAAAATTATTTGAGGCAATCAAAAATATCTTTGCTTATATATAAGCGGGGTTTATGAATAACTTAAGTTGCTTATGCACATACATTTTAATATTTGATTAAAAAAATTGAAAAGCCGAAAAGTCAATAGTCCTCCGGCTTCATTAAGATAACATCCTTTGAATTGGCAGTCAGCCACTAACCGCCACCATTTCTTTTTTTGTTTGAAAGTCGAGTATTTTTTTGACTGTGTTTGATATTGTTTCAAGGTTTTCAAGAATTTTTTTCGTGTC
>PCWY01000047.1 GCA_002762975.1 Candidatus Diapherotrites archaeon CG11_big_fil_rev_8_21_14_0_20_37_9
AAGCGCATTGATTTCTTCAAGAACTCTATCCATTTGGCCTTCTTCTTTTTCGTTGATAAGTATTCCTGCTTTTACTATTTCTGCGCTGAATCCGATTGATACTTTTTGAACATCTTTGACTTCTCCTTCTTTGAGTTTTTTGACTGCTTCGAAGGTTTCGTCAACTTTTTCCATGTCTTTTGGATTTATTTTGATAATTAGGAGTGTTTTTGAAGGCATTTCAAATCACTCATGGTCCCATAAATCCACAGTCTTTGCATGTGTATGGCATGGATTTTTTCCTTGCTAGCATGCTTCTGACTATTCTTGTACCGCATTTTGGACACTTGAATTCTACAAAATCATCTGTTACAACATTGTTTGTTGATATGCATGTTTTCATGATTATTACCTAACATTCTCTATTGAGTTAGCTTTAAAAAGGTTGATTTTGGGTTCTTTTTGCCTATTTTGCTTGTTGAAACCAAATATTAAATAATGAACTTTGCCCAATTATTCTCTAGTGGGCCCGTAGCTTAACGGATAGAGCAGTCGCCTTCGGAGCGAAAGGTTGAGGGTTCGAATCCCTTCGGGCTCGCTTACCGTAAGTTTGTGGCGGTTAGGCTTTTTTTTTGCATTGTTGAATTGCCTTGCTTTTTTTTTCATTTTTTCTGCGATTTCTTCCTGTTGGCCACATTCTGGGATTTAGTCCTCTAAAAACTCTTTGTATTATTACTCTAGGGTCATGGAAATGTTTTGCTAAACTTTGATGCATTTCAATATCAAATGGAACTCTTTTAACCGCGTTTTTTGCTGTGCGTCCTTTTTTTTACTCTGATTTTTCCGCCTGCAAAATTGAGTGTGTATGTTTGTGTTACTGTTTTGGCTTCAAGGAGGAAGCGAAATTTTACTGTTCCTTTTTTATTTTGTAATACTATTGTTGAAGGGATTCCATGTTGATTTAAGCGATATCCTGCTATAAGGGCCTCGTCAGGGCATCTTCCAAGAACAGAAAGTTTTCCGCTTTCTTCTATTTCTCTTATGTTTCTGCCTAATAGGGGGGTTCTGAGGTGTGCATCGTATTCAAATTCAGCTTCAAGTTGTTCAATCGCGTTAAATAAATCAGTTTCATGACTTGTCATTTCATATGCTTCAGTAATCTAAAAATTCTTCTTTCCCTTTCAGATATGCTGTTAAAAATTGTTGGAATTCTTTGTTTTTTGAGTACATTGCCGCAATTTCATTTTCGTTCATGGTTTTTGCTTTTTTTGAAAGTGCTTTGCGTATACCTTCTTTTTCATGTTTTTTTAATTTTTTTAAAAGCTCTTCAAGGAATGGTTTTATCTGAGTGTATTTTCTTTCTGTTTCAACAATCCATCTGCCTTCTTCTATGCGCGGCCCGGAAAGAATTTTTTTCTTGCTTTTCAAAAATGCAAGTGAATTTTTTTCATCAAACACTTCTGGCCCGGTTTCAATTTTTGCTTTTTGTAGCCCAGTGGATTCAAGCTCCAAAAGTATTACAAGATTTTTTTCCTTTTCAAGCCACTCGCCTGTTCTCTTTATAGTAAAATCCTGCTCTTTGCAAAGCGTTGAAATTTTTTTGGTGAATCGCCTTAACTGCCCCCACATTATGTCTTCAACAATTCCTTTTGGGTAACCAGTTTCAATTGCAACTAATTCCGTTTTTTTGAGGAATTTTTTCAATGTAGTTGTTGGCCATGCTTTGTGTTTTTTCGGGAAGAAGAAATTTTCTGAAGGTTTTTTCAAAAATGATTGACATGCTCCGACAAAGCGTGCGTACTGATTATATGAAAGGGCGCCGGCAACATTCCTGTTTTTGTCAACAGGGTCAACTACTATAAGATGGGTATTAAATTTTTTCTTTGCTTCTCCTAATGTATAATAATTTTCAATGTCAACTACTTCCTGATTTTTCCACTGTGCTGCTTCCTGCACACTTTTTTTGAATGAACCATATTTGAGTATAAGTAATTCCGCTACATATCCTGGGAAACCGTTTGAGCTTAAGTCCGCGCCGTAACATCCAATGCCTTTCATGAATTGTTTCATTAATCTTGCTTCTCCTTGTTCTTTTTTTCCAAGTGTTTCAAGCAGATACTGGTTGTGGAATACGCTTCGGTCCACTGCGCTTTGCAATAATGATGCGTCAAGTATTTTGTATGCTGGTACAACTTCTACTCTAAATCCATTTATTTCTCCGCGGATGTAAGGGTGTTCAGAATAGGCTTTTTCCCATTTGTGACCTCTGAAAATGGCTTTTCCTATTGCTAATCCTTCTTTTTCAAATTCTTCTCTTGGCATTGTTTTCGGAAATAGTGCAAATAGGTCTATGTCGCGGTTGCCTTTTATGTGGGTGTTTCTTGAAACGCTTCCGACTATTTCAAATTCCTGTGCTTTGGTTTTTGTTGTTTTTGCTTTTTCAAGTAGTTTTTTTATGAATTGTTTTTCCTGCTCGGCATCCTTTGCATTAGGTGTTATTTGCTTCAATATTTTTTCGGTTATCTTGTCCACTTTTATCTGCCCCAGCTTTATATAGTATAATTATTAACTATAAATACATTAGTTTTAGGGGTTGTTTATGGCTAAAATACAGGAAGTCCGCGGAGATAGGATTGATTCATATGGTCAGGTTTCCATTTATGAAGGATTTCCGTTTTTTTTCTATCATGTTTCTCCGCCGAAATTTTCTGATGATGAGCGCATTGTTGCGGAATCTCTTACAAACTTGGTAAATGGAAAATGGAGTTTTGATGAGGTTCAGACTCAGCTTAAGGGTTTTTTTCCCAAGCCTTTCATGACTCAGTTCAGGGAAAAAATAATTAATGTTCTTACTTACAATCAGGCAATTGAGAAACTCATGCCTGTTGATGATCTAAATGCTTTGAAATTGCTTTTTATTTCTCTTCTTAAAGAACATTTTCCAAATCTTAAAAATTATCCTTTAATTGTTGATAATGTTCTTGCGCGTTCAATCGGTTATGGGATTTTAGATGTTCTCCTTTCTGATGATTCTTTGGAAGAAGTAATGGTGAATGGTTATGACAGGGAAGTTTTTGTTTTTCACAGGCGTTATGGCACATGCAAAACGAATGTCATTTTTTCTGAGAGACGAAACCTTGATTTGCTTCTTGAAAAAATTGCCGCAACTGTTGGAAGAAAATTCGATCCTGAATATCCTTTGCTTGATGCAAGGTTGCCTGACGGTAACAGGGCAAATGCAACGTATTCTTTTGTAACGCCTTACGGTCCAAGTCTTACTATTAGAAAATTTGCTGCAACTCCTTTGAGTATTGTTGATCTTGTCGGAAAAAATACTATTTCAAGTGATCTTGCCGCGTTTTTGTGGGTGATGGTTGAAGGTTTGAATATTGAGCCTATGAGTCTTATTGTTACTGGTGGTTCAGGTACGGGGAAAACAACCACGCTTAATGCGCTTACAAGTTTTATTCGTTTTACTGACAGGGTGATTTCTATTGAGGATACTTTAGAGTTAAGTCCTGGTGGCAGGCAGAACTGGGTGCAAATGGAATCAAGAGCTTCGCTTAAAGGGCAGGCTGGTGTTTCAATGGATGATTTGTTGAAAAATGCGATGAGAATGCGCCCTGATCGTTTGATTGTTGGTGAAGTTAGAGGCAAAGAAGCTGAAACTCTTTTTGTTGCAATGGATACGGGGCATAAAGGCTGTTTGGGTACGCTGCACAGCAATTCCGCAAAGGAGATGCTTGTAAGACTTAAAGCTGAGCCGATGAATGTTCCTGATGCTTTGCTTTCTTTGCTTGATATTATTGTTGTTCAGTACAGGGTTTACATTAAAGGAAAAGGAGTTGAAAGGCGTGTGTTGCATGTTACTGAAGTAAGTTCTCTTGATGGCAGGCCTTTGTTAAGCAATATTTATGAGTGGGATCGATCAACAGATTCGATTAAACGTACCGATGTTCCTATGCGTCTTGTTGAGCGTGTTGCTGAAAAAACATTGAAAACAAAAAAAGAAATTGAGAGGGAAATTCTTGTCAGAAAACGAATTATTGAATGGATGTTAAAGGAAGGCGTCACTTCACCTACAGATGTTGAAACAATTATTCAAAGATATTATTTTGATCCTGAATCTTTGCTTAATGAAGTTTTTGAAAATAAGCCCCAATAAAAATCTTCTGCAATTACAATAACTTTTTTTTGTTTTTTTTAATTGAGTTTTTTTCTGAATTCTTTTTCGAGTTTTTCAAGTCGTTCATAATTTTTTTCAAGCAGCGGGTTTGCGGTTTCAAGTGCCTTTTCAAGATATTCGTTTGTGGGTAATTGTTTATTTTTTTCTTTTGCGATAAATTCCATTCTTCCCGTTCCTTGTAATTCTATTATAAATTTTTCTTTTTCAGCGACTATTATTCCGCCTCTTTTTACTCCTGCTTTTTTCATACATTCTAAAATTGTGTTTGCATTTTCCAGGTTTGCACATCCAATGTGAAGAATGAAAGGTTCAAGTTTGAACCATAGTGTTCCTTTTGCTTTTTCATTTATTCCTTCAATCAGTTCTTCTTTTGTTATTGTTCTGTGCCATCTTCTATGAAAATTATTTTCTTTTTTCTTTTCTCCTGTTTTTTCAAGGAACATTATTCTGCCGCTGCAGCTGCTTGAAGTGTAATAATTTTCTGTTTTTTCTATGAATGAGCACAAGCTTTCTATTTGTGGGTCAACTTTTCCTTGTTTTAATGCCTGCAAGTAGGTTTTGCTGTGTCTCTCTTTTATCATTTCAAATCGGGTTTTCCCTGCCATTTTTTTTCACTTTTCTTGTATGTGATTATTTTAATATTTTTCTGTTGCATTGTTCTGTAGGGGAAAATGATGAAAAACACTTTTATGCTGTTGCTTTTGCTTATTTTTGCCGGTTTTGCCTCGGCTCAGGTGAATATGCTGTATCCTGTTGATGCTTCTTTGGCTTCAGGTGCAACTGTTCAGGTTGGCTCGGTTTTCCCTGGGCAGGAGTTTGAGCTCATTTTTTCGGATAATAGTGGCAATTCCTTTGAATGGGATACTCTTGAAATTGATAAATCCTCTTTTCCTTCTTCCTGGTCCATATTGGGGATTGAGCGTACTGCTTCAAGTCTTGTTGCTAGAATAAAGGTTCCAAGGGCTGCACAGCTTAATGTTTATAACATAAATGTTTCTCTTTCAAGTTCATCTGAGCCTTCGATTGTTGAATCAATCAATGCAAGGGTTGTTGTAAAGGAAGGTTTGCTTGCCGTAACTTTTGCAAGAAAAAGCGAGGATGTTTCTGTTGTCGGGCAGGATATTGAGTACACATTAACTCTTTCAAATTCATCTATTGGCAATCATTCTGTTGTTGTTTCATCAACCTTGCCTTCAAATTGGTTTTCTGATAAAGAGATTCTTGTAAAGCCGAATAGTGTTGAGGAAATCACTCTAAAAGTTAATCCAAAAATTTATGGGCAAAGGGCGTTTGTTTTTACTGTTGCGTCAGTTGAGAAAAATTTGGTTGTTTCAACATTTAATTCTGATTTGAAAGTAAGGCCTACACTTAAAGGAAAATTTGCTGCGCCTTTGTCAGGAATGCCTTTCTTTTCTTTTGCACTCATACCTTTTGGGCTAGTTAATTCCTACCTTTCGCTTGTGCTTCCTGCTTAAGCAGGTTTTTTTGACATATAAGGGCCGTCTTTTCCGTACCCTAATTTTTTTGAATAGTATTCCCTTGCCCCTACACCACTTATTATAAGCATTTTTTTTGCATCGAATTTTTCAATGCTTAGCCTTTCCGCTTCTTCAACAAGTTTTTGTCCGAATCCGCGGTGCTGTTGGCTTTCAGTGTTTTTCTTTCCAATACCTACCTCTGATCCGAATACGTGAAGTTCCCTAATGCATGTGCTGTTTTCTGTGAATTCTTTTCTAAACGGTTCAAATGGTTTTCTTAATCTGCAGAATCCGAGAAGAATGTCATTTTCTGTGTCCTCATATGAAATAAAAATTTCTTCTCCTTTGCTTGCTTTATAGTCCCTTGCAATGAGTTTTATTTTATCGTAATTTATTTCTGCACCTTTTCCTTGGCTTATCCCTGATTCCCTTTCCCTTATATCTTTTGAAATAATTTTTTTATTGTTTGTTTTTTGTTCAACAATCTGCCGCAAATTATTTACAGTAATTCCATCTTCCTGTGTTACCGCGAGTTTTGCTGGAATGTCTCTTTGTATTCTATGGGTTCGGCAGTAATATGGGATATATTTTGTTGCTTCTGCAATTATCTCTGCTGCCTCATCATTTCCAAGTGGTTTGTATTTTCCATTTTTGTAGAGCTTTTCAAGTGCAGTTCCTGGCATTACCATGCATGGGTATATTTTCAATCCATCCGGTCTGTAATCAGGGTTTTCAAATATTTCTTTGAACATTTCAATGTCTTTTTCTTTTGTGCTTAATGGTTGCCCTGGCATCATGTGGTATGTAACCTTAAGTCCAGAATCTTTCAATAGTCTTGCTGCTTCAATCGTGTCTTTTATTGTGTGTCCTCTGTTGGTGTATTTTAGTATTTCATCATAAATGGTTTGTGCGCCAAGTTCTACTCTTGTTGTGCCTAACCTTAACATTTCATTAATTTCTTTTTCTTTGCACCAATCTGGTTTTGTTTCAATGCACATTGTCACTATTCTGATTACTGCTTTTTCATTTCGCTTATGTTCTCTTTCAACATTTGCTTCAAGAATTTTTTCACTTAATTTTTTTCTTGCTTCTTCGCTGAAATTTTTGTTTCCAAGGAAAAAGTTTTCATTGAATTTTTTTTCTAAGAATTTTTTTTCAGAAAAATACGTTTCCGAAAAATCATTTACTGCTTGAAAACATTCTGAAATAAATTCTTCCTGATAGCCTTGCGGAAAGCTTGGAAAAGTTCCACCCATTATTATTACTTCAAGTTTTTCAGGGTTGTGGGCTGTTGCGTAATATTGTGCAAGGCGATTCATTGTTTGCAAGTATGAATTATAATTATTATTTATTGCCCTCATTGTTGCAGGCTCATTTCCTGTATATGATTGTGGAACATCCCCAAAAAAGCTATTGGGTCCGCCTGGGCAATAAATGCAGGTTCCGTGCGGGCAGTTTATGGGTTTTGTCATTATTGCTACTGGTGCAACACCTGAAAGTGTTCTACGTGGTTTTATTGAAAGCAGTTTTCTTGCCTTTGCTGAAATAATCCTAGAATTTCCTAAAATATCCGGATTTGAAGGTATTGC
>PCWY01000006.1 GCA_002762975.1 Candidatus Diapherotrites archaeon CG11_big_fil_rev_8_21_14_0_20_37_9
AAAACACTTTCAACACCTAATTTTCAAAGATGATAAAAAGCATAACCCTTGAAAACTGGAAAACCCACCACAAAACACACCTTGAATTTGGAAAAGGGACAAATGTAATAATCGGAAAAATGGGGTCTGGTAAAAGCAGCATAATGGACGCAATAAGCTTTGCACTCTACGGCACTTACCCCGGAATTGTTTCAAGAAAAGTCAACCTCGAAGAAACAATAATGGCAAAACCAATGAAAGCAGATTACAGCAAAGTTAAACTCGAATTCGTTTATGATAAAAAAAATTATTTTGTAGAAAGACAAATAAAAAGAAAAGGAATAAATGAAGCAAAATTAACCTGCGACAACAAAATAATTGCAGGCCCGAAAACAAGCGAAGTTACCAAAAAAATAGAAACCATTACCGAAGTAAATTATGATTTATTCAGCAGAGCCATTTACTCGGAACAGAACCAGATAGACTTTTTCATAAAATTAAGCGCGTCGCAAAGAAAAGAAAAAATAGATGAATTGCTCGGGCTCGACAAATATGAAAAAGTAAGGTCAAACGCGGTGAGCCTTGCGAACAGAATCAAAAAAAACACGCAGGACAAACAAACATTCCTTGAAGAGCAGACAAAAAAAACCGATAAAAGCGAAAAAGAAGAATACATGAAAAAAATCATGGAAAAGGAAAAAGAAATAAAAGAAAATGAAGAAGAAGCAAAAAAAATACTCAAAGAAATTGAAGTAACAGAAAAACAAATTAAAGAACTTGAAAAAAAAGAGACCGAAAAAAAATTCTACAAAGAACTTGAAATAAAAGCAAAAACAAGGATTGAAAGCCTCAGAGATGATCTTAAAAAAACAAAGGAAAAACTCCACGGAAAAGATTATGAAAAAATAAAGGAAACAATAACACACAACATGGAAAAAATCCAAAAAGAAACAGAAACAAAAAAGGAAAGCGAGAAAAAGAAAAAAGAAACAGAAACAACTGAGCAAAAACTAAACCAGGAAAAAGCAGTGTGCGCAAATCTGATTAAAACAGCGGAAAAAAACGAACAACAGATAGATTCACTTCACGGAAACTGCCCTACCTGCAAAAGACCTTTCAAAGACCATGAAAAAGAAGAGGCAAAAAAAGAATTCATTGAAACAAAAAAAAAGAATTTACAGGAAGCAGAAAAACTAACTGAAAAAATAGCAAAACTTGCAGAAACCAAAAAAAACATGGAAAATGAAATAAAAAAAACCGATGAAATTATAGATGAAAAGAGAAAAGAAAATGAAGAGCTGAAAACGCTTCTTTCAATGGCTGAAAACGCAAAAGAAAAACAGGAACAATCAGATAAACTTGAAGAGGAAATCAAAAAAATAGAAATCGAATCAGGAAAAATAATTTTTGATGAAACCCAACTCAAAAAACAAAGAGAAGCAATATCTGAAATAAAAGAAAAAAATGCAAAAACCAAAGCACAAATAAACGCAGGAAAAGAATTAGTCAAAGAGCTTGAAATCAGCCTTAAAAGAATAGAACAAATTGAACAGCAACTGGAAAAAATAGGTAAAGAAATAAAACAAGGAGACGAGGCAACTGAAAAACTCGCAATATTCACATCCGCCCTTAAATCAACACAGGCAGAATTAAGGCACCTGATGATTGAAACAATAAACGAAGCAATGGAAGACATATGGGGAAGACTTTACCCATACAAAGATTTTGATAGCGCAAAAATAATGGTGCAGGAAGGAAGCTACGAAATAATGGCCAGGCAGAGAAACGGAGAATGGGTAAGAGTTGAAGGAATACTTTCAGGCGGAGAAAGAAGCACGGCAGCGCTCACAATAAGAATAGCAATATCACTTGTGCTTACACAGAACCTAAGCTGGATAATACTCGATGAGCCGACACACAACCTCGACAGCAACGGAGTAAGGGAGCTAAGTGAAACAATGAGAAATCACCTGCCTGAGCTAATAGAACAAATATTTGTAATAACTCATGACAAGCAAATGGAAAACGCTGCAACAGGCCAAATATATTTACTTGAAAGAGAAAAAGAAAAAGACGGGATAACCAAAATTGCCGAAACCGAATAAAATTCAGGCTGGAAAACTAACAAATTAGTTTAAGGAAAAAATCACAATAGGGACTTTCTTTTCTTTATTCTGACAATATAACCAGCAACAAGATTTCTTTGCTCTTTGCTTAAAGACAAATCAAACTCTGCCAAAGCGCCCTTATTTTTTTCAAAATCCTTTGAAAATTTATCAGAATACGCACCAGTCAATGTATTTGCCTTACTTTTAATGTTCTGTGGAACTGCTTTACCCAAATTAATTCACCTCTGTTCGCTCAACATGCCCATCAGGGAATTCCCTTACAACAGCAATAGGAATAACCTTCTTATCAAACTCAAGTCTTGCAAGATTAAGCATTGTAACATCCTTACCTACCTTAACAAAAGCAGGTGCACCCAAAGAAAGCTGGAGAGCCCTAGCACTAATAATACGCGTAATTTCAAACCTTGTTAATTTTGACATAAAAAAAAATCCACTCTTCTAATAGTAATAAGGATTCTTCCACGCAAAGAATTAAAAAGCTTGGTTATGACAAAGCCTTGTTTTTGAGGCCAATTAGGAGTTTTTCAAGCGCATAAAGCCCAAAAAAACGGTTCAGAACGGACAAAAGAGAATCAGAATCAACAATAACCTTGGAAGAACGGAAATTAACCCTAGAATTACTGCCAAGAGCAAGAGACTCAAAATTATCCAAAACACCAGCATTAATTGATTCCACTGAAAAAGCCAACCCATGATTAAAAAAAGCCCCATCTGAACGAGTAAGCAGTTCAGGGAAAGAAGAAAGCAGAGAAAGCGCATTGCTTTTCAAAGAAGCAAGATAAAAATACTCAGGATTAGATGCAAGAACCTGAGAAAAAAACAAGCCATTTGATGCAACAGCAGAAGAACTTGCCTTACTAATACCAGCATCAGATGAAACCAGTAAACCCCTCAAAAAATCAACCCCTGCAGAAAAGGCACTTTGTTTTTTTGTACAACTCCAAACAAGAGAAGAATCAGAAATAATAATCGCGTTTTTACAATCAACAAGTTTATTTGCATCAGCAAGAAGAACCTCATGAAAATCCCCGCGATAAAAAGGACCGATAGGAAAAACCGAATACCCATACTCTTTTTTTCTTCTTGAACGCTCTTCTTTGAAAGGCATTGAATTATGAAAATTGTTTGCCCAAACAGAAGAACATGAATTGAAATAAACGCCGTCCATCAAAAATTTCACTTTAACAAAACTAGATGAAAGAACATTAGAGTCAGCTTTTGATGAAGGAACACAACACGAACAATTCATTGTTTCAAACCCAAGATTGTTTGGTTTTGAAGCAGAAAGAACTGAAACAACACTTGAAAAATCCAACTCGGATTTTGAAGAAAAAGGAAATAACGGAGCGTGTGCTTTGCCTGCAGAATACACCACAGGAAACCCTGAGGAAAAGGCAATATTCTCAAGAAAAATTGATGCATGCGCAACTGAACTTTCACTCTCAACAAGAGGAACCCTCAAAAGCCTGGACAAAACAACCCTATCAATAATGTCCTTTGCAAGCAAATTATTTGATGAAAGCAAATCTGAAACCGTGCTAAAAAGAGAATCAGAAAAAACATTCAGAGAAACATCCGGAAATTCAAAAGAATTCAATGCAATCAATTCAGAATCAAAAATAAACGGTTGAAAATATGACCAACCATGCGCAACTAAAAACTGGCGCTCTGGCTCAACAAGATTCACATTAAACCCAAGGTACTTATGCAAAAGCAAATTAATTTTTTTTAAATCTGAAAAAGTTGCGGCAAAAACCTCAACAACAGAACCCTGAAAATCCAATTTGAAACGCTTTGAATCATACTCTGAAATAACATCCAAAAAATCATTTTTGGATAATTTACCTAATGGAAAAAACATTTTTGGAAAAAATTGATAGCGCCTCACAATTTTATTATTTTTATTTGCAAATTCAACAGCAATCTGGCGTTTATCCGCGAGATACGTAACGCTTACCAAGTACATGGTATTGGGAGACATGAAGGAATTTGAGTTTTTTATTTAAAAACGATTTTGAAGGGGACCAGATTGCCGGTGCCAACCATTAAATCAGAAATCCTGTAGTTCTCAGTACAAAAAGCACATAAATAAACAAAAATATCAAGCCAGCAAACCTTCCGATTGGAAGCCCCTGAAAAACAAAAAGCATTAAAACAAGAGTAACTGCAAGCATGAAAAAAAGTGGAATTGTAATCCCGATAATAGAAAATGCAATAGGGGTTGCAACAGAAGCAGAACCAAGAACAAGAAGAATATTAGAAATATTTGAACCGACAATATTTCCCAACAATATATCATGGAACCCTTTCCTTGCGGATGATATTGAAACCCCAAGCTCAGGCAATGATGTACCGACAGCAACCATAAGCAAACCCACAACAGAATCAGGAACACTGAATGCAGAGGCAATGCCAATAGCGCCATCAATCAGCATTCTCGCACCAAAAATAACAGCAACAGCTGAAATCAGAATAATTAGAATATACCTGAACATGGAACCAAAAAAACTTTTTCTGAACTGCTCCTTTATGTCAGCCTTTTCCCCTTTCTTTATGTTTGCACCAAACCTTTCACTAAAACCCTTTACCCCTGAAGCAACAATTGCATGATAAGTTTTCGGGTCAATACCTGTTTTCATTATTGACACATAAGTTTTGAAATTAAAAATCGAAAACTTTTCTGTTCCAAAAAATGTAGTCATGTACTTTTCATAATTGAAAAGACCAACAAACTTTTTCATGAACCCAAGCAAAAATAAAATGTAAGCAGCAAAAAGAGCAAGCATTGTCAAACCCTCTTCAAAAGAAATCAGACCATCAAGAGCAAAATAAAAAAGCAAAATAGAAACCATGAACATTATGAAAACATCTTTTTCCAAAACATTCTTCTTTACCTTCAAACCCGCAGAAAATAACGCAGATAAACCAAGAATAAGTGCAATGTTCGCAACATTGCTTCCCACAACAGTACCCATTGCAAGATCTGGACTGCCGCTTGTTGCAGCAACAACCGAAGAAGCCATTTCAGGCAGGGAAGTTCCAATAGCAACAATAGTAAGTCCAATAACAAAAGGACTAACCCCAAAAATTGAAGCAATTTTCGCAACTGCCTCAACAAAATAATCAGAACCCTTAACCAAAAGAATAAGGCCGAATACAAATAAAACCAAAAATTCTAGCATACTACAACAACAGAAGCGGAATTAATAAAAATTGCCATAAGCAAAAAAAGCTATAAAAGGTCTTCAATCTCTTTTCTTGATTCTTCCTTCAAATCCTCAAATTCAACAGAAGCCTGTTCAAGAGATTTTTCATGCAAAGAATCCTGACTTGTTTTTTTTCTTACTTTGAAAAATACAGGATAATTTACAGCTTCGCCAACAATCAAGGCTTCTCCGGTTCTCAGACCAGTAATCATGTCAAGCGAACGCCTATCAAGACCCTCACTTGTTTTACCAATATGATCAAGATCGTAAGGGTTTGTTACTCTCAAAATAATATGGGTATTTGCCTGCGACAAAATAGTTGTTGAAAGATTAATAGGACGCTGAGAAATCAAGCAAATTGATGCACCAAATTTACGCCCTTCCCTTGCAATTGTTTCAAGAATTCCCCTGCTTATTGCAGCATCCTTTGATGAACCCTCAGGAGCAAACTGATGCGCCTCCTCAATAACCATGGAAAACGGAGCAACTCTATTTTGTCGCCTCTCTGAAAAAAGTTTTCTTGCAAAATACGCAACAATAATCTGCTTCTTCTTCATATCAATAATGTCACTGAAATCAATTATAGTTAATTGTCCAGGCCTAATCAAATCACTGATACTTGGAGTATCGGTTTTGCCAAACAACCCAAGAGATTCAAGAGACATTATCCAGCCAGTAAGCGCCTGCTTTGTAGCCTCCTTCATTTCCTCATCTTTCATAATCTCGGTTTTTACTGCCCTGAAATCATAAGGACCAAGACCCTCCTTCATTTCCCTTGAAAGGCGCTCAAGCACCTTTGCAAGATCACGTTTCTGCGGACCTGAAAGACCGGGCAGAATAGTTGAAATCATTCCGATTGAAAGCTTTGGGACACCAATAGTAATGTCCTGTGCCTTCACATATTTCGTGAATGAAGAAAAATCAGTTGAATCTCCTTTTGAAACAGGTTCCGCAAAACTCCTGTATTCACCATGAGTATCCATTACAATAACCGCAAGCCTACCCTGCTCCTTTTTCCTGTTCAAAAGTTCCTCAAACAAAACGCTCGTAAGATACGATTTCCCAGCACCGCTCATCGCAAGAATCGCAAGATGTTTTTGGAAAAGCCTTGAAAGATTAAGCTTTACAGGCAAATTATGATGCTCAACTTCGCCTAACATCAAACCGTTTTCAAGATCAAGACCCAAAAATTTCTCAAGAGTTTTATTAGAAGCAATTCTTACTTTTGTTCCTGGAGAAGGAGGAAAACTTGAACGCCTAATCAAACCGGAACTATAAACACCAAGCGGTCTTGTTTTTGCAACAAGGTACTCCCACTCATTTGCAGGAAACTGTTCAAAAATTTTTCTGCCGGATGACTCAAATTCCTTTACAGATTCAACC
>PCWY01000085.1 GCA_002762975.1 Candidatus Diapherotrites archaeon CG11_big_fil_rev_8_21_14_0_20_37_9
AGTTTTCGGAAAATACTGATATTGCTGCAGCAAGAGCCCTTGTTGCTTCTGCAAAAGCGTCATTGGAATCAAATCCAAATGGCGCAAAACAGCAGGCGCTTGAGGCGATTGAAATTTCATCAAAGTATGCGCAGGCTCCTGAAGTAACTGGTCTTGATGCGGAATCAACCGTTCAGGTCGCTGAAGCATTTTTCATTGAAGCTGAAAGTGAATTCAAAATCGGTTTGCAGAACACTATAAAATCAACTTATGGTCTTGGCGATGACCTTGCAATAAGTGTCGGAGAAATAGGCCCTTCGCTTGGTGAAAGATTTTTTGCTCTTGCTATTCAGGCTTCGCTTGTGGCTTTTATTCTAATAATTATAGTAATTTTCCTTTTCTTCAGGGAGATTGTTCCATCTATTGCAATTGTTGCTGCTGCAGTTTTCGATATTGCGGGTTCGCTTGCACTAATGGCTGTGTTCCAGATTCCAATTTCGCTTGCAACAATCCCTGCTTTGCTAATGCTTATTGGTTACAGTGTTGACACTGATGTTATGCTAACTACGAGGGTTCTTAAAAGAAGAGAAAAAACTCCTGTTGAAAGGGCAAACGATTCAATGATAACAGGTCTTACAATGACAATGACAACGCTTGCGGCACTTACTGCAATGCTTGTGCTTTCATATTTTGTTCAGATTCAGGTTGTATTTGAAATCTCAGCAGTCTTGTTTTTCGGATTGCTTGCGGATCTTATTTCAACATGGTTCATGAACGGGCCCGTTCTTATTAGTTATGCCGAAAAAAAGGAGGCTAAAAGATGAGTGGACTTTCGGATATTATAAAAAAGCCTAGAATGATTATCTGGCTTGCTTTGCTTTTGCTTTCACTGTCAGCACTTCTTTTCAATGGTCTGCTTTTTGGAGTGGATTTTGAAGGAGGGACAATTTTCCAAATTGAACTTGAGGAATCTGTTTCGACAACCCAAATGGATACAATTACTTCGATTGTTTCACAAAGGCTTGATGCATTCGGATTGAGCGATACAAAAGTAAATCCTCTAGGGGATGATTTGATTGCCGCGCAAATTGCCGAAACTGATGTGAAAAAAATAGAGCAGCTTGAAAACATTCTCAAAACACAAGCTAGGTTTGAAGCGCTTATTGATGGTCAGCTTCTTTTCAAAGGTTCTGACATTAAACAGATTTTCCAGGATGGTGCCAATGGTTTTGGAGTCAGTCAGGAAGGGGACGCAAGATTTACTTGGAGATTACCTTTCCTTTTGAGCCAGGAAGCTGCTGCAAGTTTTTCAAAAGGTGTTTTCCACAGGTGCACATCAATTGGTTTTGATCCAAGCACAGGCTCATCCTATGATTGCGATTCAACTTATTTTTTCATTGACAGACCTGATGACGGAGTAATCATTCTACCTACTGCGGTTTACACTGTCGATAATGAGCTTCTTTTCAAAGGTAATCCTTCTGAAAATATTCCTGTTCAACTTGATGTTGAAACCTTAATGGGCAATTCTGATGTTCCTTATTTAATTGCAGATTCAAACTTTACTGCTACACAGCTTGATAATCTTGCGGAATTGAAAAAAACAAAGAAAAAGGCGCTTGTGCATTCAAGTGCTCCTGCTGAACTAAGAACACAGCTTGAATCACTCGGTTTTAAAGTAGTTGAAATAAAATCAGATAAAGATGAAGTTCCTTGGATTTGGAGTGCTGTAGGCGCAAGACAAGTTATTTCAATAACGCCTGGAATCGCAAACCTTGAGCCTTATGTGGAGAATGTGCAGAATGCAGCAATCTTCTCACAGTTGAATATAACTGGTTCGAGTACAAGTGCGGAAGAAGCTACACAGGAACTTAAATCATTACAGATTCTTCTTGAAACAGGTTCATTGCCAATAGGAATAAAGAGCATTTCAAAACAAACAATATCCCCTTTGCTTGGAAGCGAATTCCTTTCAACTACTTTGCTAATTGGGTTCATTGCACTCATAATAGTTTCACTTGTGCTTTTCCTAAGGTACAGAAAAATAAAACTTGCTGCGCCAATGGTTATAGTTGCACTAAGTGAAATAGTAATTATTGCAGGCACCTTATCATTCATGAGTTACAGGCTTGACCTTGCGGCAGTTACCGGTATTTTGGCTGTTGTCGGAACAGGAGTTGATGATCAGATAGTTATCACCGATGAGCTCCTCAGGGGAGAAGCATCCGCAGGAGGCAGTTTTGTCAACAGGGTGAAAAAGGCATTTTTCATTATCTTTGCCGCTGCTGCAACAACAATTGTGACAATGCTTCCTATAATATTATTCGGATTCGGTTTCGGAAAACTTGTAGGGTTTGCGCTTACAACAATTCTTGGTGTTTTAATCGGGGTATTTGTAACAAGGCCTGCATTTTCAATCATTGCAGAATACTTGCTTAAAGATGAAAACTGATTTTTTTATTTTTTAATTTCAGTAACTTCTATTGCCTGTTTTAAATAAATCCTGAAAAGTTCTTTTCTCCAGTAATTTTTTTTGTAAATAAATACCATATCCCTATTATGAATGCCGCGCTTGTGAACCAGGTAATCACATGCAGAATGCCGGCAAATTCAATGCCGAATTCTTTTCCCGCTCCTATTACAAGGGCAATTCTGAAATAGTTTAATACAAGAAGCAGTACAAATCCTGCGAGAAAAATCATCATTTTTTCTTTTATTTTTGGCTTTTTGAGCGAAAAAATTATTGACGCAAGCACTCCTCCGCTGACAAGTCCTGTACATGAAGGCACTATTTGGAATGCACCATCTTTAACAAAAATAAGATTTTCATATGTGGAAAGCCCGAACAATGCTGCTTGATTTGATGCAATTGCATTCATAAAAAAATTTAAAGGTAAAACATGAATTAGAATTTCTGCTGCTGCAAATATAACAAAAAATTTTACAAGAAAAATTTTCTCTTTTTCTGAAAGTTTCACCATGGCACCTGTTTTAGTTTAATTTTATACGCAAGGTAATTTGAGAATTTGTGCACTACAAGGGTAATTGCACTTACATACAATACCTCATAAAAATTAGGTGTGTAAATAATGCTTCCGAGTATCATTCCCCCAAAAACAAAATCCAATTGATCCAAAAAAAGCACTTCTGTGCCGGAATCCAGGCTGTTCCTTCTTTTAAAAAAACTTGCAACACTATCCCCGATTATTGCGCCAAATGAAAGAAGAATCCCGAGTGAAATGTAATCCCTTGTAAGTAATTGTACTGCATCCGGAAAAAGCCAATTTATCGTGCCTGCAACCGCTATTCCTGATGCAATTCCAAAAAAAGTTCCCTTGAATGTTTTCCCTTTTCCGAATATTCTGCGTCCGTCAAAAAAATTCCTGCCGAAATCCAATGGGGTTTTTCCGCCAAAAACCATTGCCGTGCTGTTTGCAAAGTACATTGGGGCAAGGTAAATGAGGATTTTGATTGCGGTAGTTTCAATAGCTGCCATTACGTTTCACGCAAACCTATTTATTGATTAAGCACTATTAGGTTTTAATATTGGTGTTATTTATGGTTGAAAAAAAATTACCTGAAGATCTCTTAATTGTAGGTATTGTCGGAATGGGGCTCATTTTCCTTGCTTTGGTTATTGTTATTGTAGTGCTTTTTCCTGTTGGTAATGGGATTGGAGCTTCAGGCGTTGGGGTTATCCCATTGAAGGGTGAAATAAGTAATCAGGGAAGTGGTTCAATTTTTGAACAAAGTTATACTGCAAATGATATTGTTGATTTGATTGATGACGCTGAAAATGACTCTTCTGTTGGTGTCATTTTCTTGGATATTGACAGCCCTGGTGGAGAAGTTGTTGCTTCAAAACAAATAGTGTACAAATTAAGGTCTGTTGAAAAACCTACTTTTGCTTACATCGGGTCTGTGGGTGCATCAGGCGCTTATTATGTTGCTGCTGCAACTGATTATATTGTTGCGGATGAGGATTCAATTACAGGAAGCATTGGAGTTATTTCTACTGTAATGAATTTTGAGGAACTTTTTGATAATCTTGGAATTAAAGTTACTTTGATTAAAGAAGGAAAATTCAAGGCAATAGGAAGTCCTTTCAAAGAGTTTACCAAAGAAGAGCAGAAACTTATACAAGATATTTTACAGGAAACTGCAATCGGTTTCAAGGCTGATGTGTTTGAATTCAGAAAGGACAAAATGGAAAGAAGCGAACTTGACGCTGTTGCTGATGGAAGAATTATGAGCGGCAGACAGGCACTTAAAAGTCATCTTGTTGACGAGCTTCTCACAAAAGAAGAAGCATTACAAAAGGCAGCAGAACTCAATAACCTAAAAAATTCACATATAGTTTATTTTGGTTTGAAAGAACCTGGTTTTTTTGATTTGATTTTTGCAAGTGGAAGTGCTTTTGGGCAAGGTTTTATGAGTGAACTCAAGCCAACAAGTTCATCGCAGGTTGAATTAAAATAACCGGATTAAAATAAAATCAGATAAAAAATTTGAATGCAATAAAAACGATTATTGCCCCTGATGCGCTTGCAAGAAAATTAACTTGGGTATTATTCAACAATTTTCTTGATTCAAGTGTTGCGCCAAGGACACTATCAATCATGCTTCCTAAAAAACCTGCTGCTATTATTATTGCTGCTTGTTTTACTGAAGGATTGACCATAAAATAAAACAGTAAACCCATTATTGTTGCTGCTAAAAGTGCAGCAGCAAACCCGAGTAATGTAACTCCGCCGTCTGTTCCTTTTTTTACTTTTTTAAAAGTGGTTATCATTACTGGTTCTTCTTTTGAACTCATGCCTATTTCTGATGAAACAGTATCCGCAAGAGCTGCTGACATTGAACCAAAAAAAGCAGGTACGTTTCCTAACAATAATGCTATTATTCCTGCACCGGCATTTCCAATTACGTTTGAAATCCCCCTTCTTTCATGCTGTTCTTTATTTTTGCCAACAAGCCTTGTACTTGCTTCTCCAATCACATAGAAAATGCTCAGTGCTGCAAATCCTGGCATTCCTGCAAGAACATAAATGCTGCCTGCTGCAATATCGGCAAAAAATATTCCTCTTACATTAATGAGTTTTTTAAAATAAGATGCGGCTGAAAACAAAGCCAAGGTTAAAATTATAAAAATAATTTCCTCGGGCTGAGCCATTGGCTTCACTTCCCGATTTGGATTGCTGATTTAGTGATTTCAAGCCTTTTTAGAGGCACGATTTTTTTAGCATCAGTATAAATTTTGTTTGAAACCTGTCCGAAAACTATCGAATCAACTATTTTTGCTGAATCTATTTCTCCGAAGTATTTTTTTGCAGCTTCTGTCATAAGCCTTCTTATTGCAGTTTTTTGAGTTCTTGATGCCTTTCTATCGGTTATTGCAATAATCTGGATTTTCCAGTTTTTGTTGTCTTTTGAATTAAAATTGCTTACAATTGCCACTTTGCTTGCCCTTCTCCTCACTGTTCTTTTGAGGTAAGATTCCTTTATTTCATGGCCAATTGATTCTGTATTTGCTTTGCTTGCAGTAACATCAGTTATCTTGAATTTAAGTATAAAATGCTGTTTCTTTGGCTGGTTTGCGAGTTCCCTTCCTGAAATAAGTATTACTCTATTTACTAAGTTTTCAGGTTTTTCTACAATTGTATGTCCAAGCTCTGTTCTTTCGAACTCTGCAGGGGCAATAATCGTATACCATGCCTTTTTCTTCCACTTGTCAGTAGTTTTTCTCTTTGTTTTTGGCTTGGTTGCCTGTTTCTTCTCAGCTGCCTTCTTGTCTTTCTTTTCGCCTTTATCTTTAGCCATAAAACATCAAACCGTTTATTTCACCAAAAGTGCAGCTTTTTCAGGGGTGTATCTCCAGCCCTTCTCAAGCTTGCCTTTTTCAATATAATATTTTGTAAGTCTTCTAATTTTGCTTACTGTTAATTGATAGCCTCTTTTTGCAGTCATGTCTTTTTTGTTTTCCTTCATGTGCTTTTGTAATTGCACTGATTTGCTTATAAGGTTAAGAAGGTCCCTTGGAATGTCTGACAATAATTTGTGCTTTGAAAGAATTTTTTCAATTGTAACTCCGGTAAGTTTTTTTACATTGGGGACGCCATGCTGATCTCTTAAATTAAGGCCGATTTCGCTTGGGGTCATTCCGGCGTTTGTGAGATTAACAATAATGCCCTCTACTTCATCTGGTTTGTATTCAACCCAGTTCTGTGGTTTTGAATCTTTTGTAGTCATTTAAAATCAATTTTTTTTGTTCTGGTTTGCTTTTCCTCCCTAACGGTAAGGGCAAGCTAATTCAAAGAATTATTATTTAATTCTCGTAAGAAACCTATATAAAGCAACCGTTTCGGCGGTTGGGTACGACAGTTATTCCATCTTACAATGGGATAAGCTACTACAATGCATTTTTGTATGTTCAGTAATACCTTGCTCTTGCCTCTATTTTCTGAATCTGACTTAAAACAGCATTTCCCTGAGAAAAAGCCTTTATATATGCATTTTCAAGTGCTTTCCATGCTGCAGGTATTTCAAAATGTGTTGCCATGAAAGTTTTTTTGAAAACAAGCAGATCAACCGCATAATCTTCCATTTTTTGAGCATGTTTTCCTAGACCGAAATCCAACAAAACCAACCCCTCATTATGTAGCATAATATTGCTTGTTGTTAAATCTCCGTGAATTATTCCTGCAGAATGCAGTTTTGCAACAATTTTTCCTGCTTCTTCGCAAAACTTTTTTGCCTTGGTTTTTTCAGAAAGTGTTTTCTTCAGACTTTTCCCTTCAATGAATTCAAACCAGATTTTATTTTCTTTGGGTTCTGCTTTGAGTATTAAAGGTGTCCTTATCCCTGCTTTCTGCGCCGCTCTTATAAGCGAGCATTCTGTTTTTGTTCTTTCGGCAATTATTCTTGAATCAAGTTTCGGATTCCTGTATTTTTTGGGTTGCCTTTCCTTTACAATAACAGCATTTCCCAAATATTCTGTTTTGAAAAGCTTTGCTTCTGCCCCCTGGCTTATAAGCTGCATTAGAAGTTTGTTCAGCAAAGCGAATTTAATAGTTGCTTGTCCTGTCCAATTGTACTTTTTATGTTATTAATGCTTATAACAAACGAAGAATCGCTTAGGTATTCAAACCCAGTTATTTCTGCAAGTCCTTTCTGAATTTCAAGCGCATTTGCAATCGAAATTTCAGTTTCTTTAATTGCATCCTTTGCCTTGAATACAGGGTCTCCGAAAGTGCAGTTCGGGTTTTGAACATCAATCTGTGAAGTCTGTTCTGACAATAAAATCAAGTTTTTCTGCATTTCAACAAGTGCAAGTTTCAATTTCACAACTTTTGCCTTTGCACCGCTTTCATTCAGTGAATTGAGTTCAGTTTCATATGAAATTAATTCTTCCTGTGTTCCAGGCACCATTTTTTCTTCGCCTAGATTATACTTTTCATCAAGTCCTGCAACATTATTTCCAGTAATTCCGATGTATCCGAATGCATTCAGAAGAAAAACAGCAATTGCGATTAAAATAATTAGCAAAACAATTTTTTTCATTCTCATTTTAATCAACTCAGATAATTCAAGGTAGATTCAAAAATCCCCCTTGTTTTTCCAGGATTATAATTGAAGTAAATAACCTTTCCAAGAACAAGATTCTTTTCAACTATTCCAGGATAACTTTTTTTATCAATGCCTTCGCTTTGAATGTAAGCAATTTCTTTTCCTGCTACTGCAACATCGAATAACTCAAAGCTTGCATTAAGGTTAGGGTCTGCTGGGAAGAAATCAATTCCCTGCATTATTGGGTGGGTTTTTTCTTCAGCGTATAATTTTCCCCTTACAAGGAGTCTGTTTGTACAAGTAGGCTGATTATTGATTGTTCTATCGCAAGTTACAGGAACTATTTCCCCAAAGGTACTTCCCCAACCTATAATATCATAAGTGTCAGGTCTTCTTATTCCTGAATCTTTTACCATTATGAGGCTTCCGCCCTTTTTAACAAATTGCTGAGCAGCTTCACCTATTTTTAGTGAAACTTCTTTATTTGATTCTTCGCTCTGGTCAAATATTATTATTTTGTACTTTTCAAATTCAGTTGCAGAATCAACTGAAAGAGCGCTTGTTGTTTTCAAATCATAATCAAAAATATCTCTATTATCATTAAGAATGTCAATTACTTCCTGACTACTTGACCCGATTATAAGAATTTTTGTTTTTGAATTTCCATCTAATTGTGGTTGAAGAAAATAAGCTCCTGCAAGTATAAGTACTATAATTGCTGCAACACCTATGCCTGCTGCAATGTAAATAAGTTTGTCTTTTTTGTTTTCTGTTCCGGATTCAAATTCTTCTTCAGCCATTGCAGAAATAGGGTTCTTTTATTTATAAAATTTACTGGATGTCCAAAGAAAGGGTTTCATTGACTTCAATGCCGCCTTTTCCATCTTTTATGGAGATTTCTTTGACATTCATAATATTTTTAACATCCTCAATTACTTGTTCAATGCTCCTTTCTCCATAAACAACAACCTTTGCAATTTCCGCATTCATCGCCAAACTATTCGTGCTTTTGTGTTTTCTTATTTCAGCAATAATTATTTTTGCAGTTTCCCCCAGTTTTTCTGATTCCTCATCAATCAATTCTGCATCAGCAGAAGGCCACTTTTCAGTATGAATTGATTTTGTTTTCATCATTGGTTTAAAATTTTCCTGATAAATTTCTTCAGTAACGTGAGGTGCAAAAGGCGCAAACAATTTCAAAATTGTTGTAATGACTTCCAAAAGAACTTTTTTTGCTGTTTCAGAATCCTTTCCCTCAGAATAAACCCTATACTTAACTTCCTCAATGTAATAATCCGCAAATTCTAACCAGAAAAAGTTTCTTGCAGATGCAAGCGCCTTTGAGTACTCATACTTTTCAAATGCATTAGTTGACTCTTTTACAACCTTTGCAAGCTTGCTTAAAATCCATTTATCAACAACCCTCAAATCAGCCCTATCAATGCCTGGTTTAATTCCCTCAGATTTCATTGCAACAAAGCGCGAGGCATTCATTAATTTCATCAAGAATTTTTTTCCTGTAATAAATTCTTTTTCCTGAAAAGGCAAATCATCACCAAGGTTTCCTGTTGCCGCCCAGTACCTAAGCATATCAGCAGAGTACTTTTCAACCATTTCAACAGGATTCACAACATTTCCAAGGCTTTTGGACATTTTTCTTCCTTTTGAATCAAGTGCATGCCCGGAAATCATTATGTCATTCCATGGCAGACTTTTTTCGTGCAAATAAGCCTTTACAACAGTATTGAATGCCCATAATGTTATGATGTCATGTGCCTGTGGTCTCACACTCATTGGGAAAAGTTTTTTATGGAATTTTTTATCCGAAGCCCATTTTGAGTTAATCTGCGGAGTAAGCGATGAAGTCATCCAAGTGTCAAGTACGTCCTTTTCAGGAATAAATTCAGTGCAACCGCATTTATTGCATTTTCCTGCTGCTGGTTTATCTTCAATTGGATCAACTGGCAATTGCTCTTCAGAAGCAATTATCTCTGCGTTACATTCCTTGCAGTACCACACAGGAAAAGGTACTCCGAAAAATCTTTGCCTTGAAAGGCTCCAGTCCCACTGTAATCCTTTAATCCAGTTGTCAAAACGAACCCTCATGTGCTTTGGATACCATTTTAATTCATTGCCTTGTTTCAAAAATTCTTCCTTTAAATCAAGATACTTAAGGAACCATTGCTTTGTATGCAGAATCTCTATTTCTGTTTTGCACCTTTCATGGACATTAACCGCATGCTTTATTGGTTTCTGGTTGATAAGCAAACCTGCGCTTTTCAAATCTTCAATAATTTCTTTCCTCGCTTCCTTAATTTTTTTCCCTTCATATTTTTGAGCAAGGTTTGTCATTCTGCCATCCGGAGAAATGCTCATTTTCAAAGGCAAATTGTGTGCAAAATACCATTCCATATCAGTTTGATCGCCGAAAGTACAGCACATCACAATTCCCGAACCTTTTTCAGGATCAACTCTTACATCCTCAAGAATTGGCACCTCATAATTGAAAAGTGGAACAACCGCTTTTTTTCCAAGCAAATCATTTTTCCTTTTGTCGCTTGGGTGTATAAAAACAGCAACACAACTTGACAATAATTCAGGTCTTGTTGTTGCAATAATCATGTCTTTTCCATCAACTTTGAAAATAATGTCATTAAATGTCGAATCAAGTTTAACATCCTCAAGTTCGGCTTGAGCAATTGCGGTTTCACATGTAGGGCACCACATTGAAGGTGCCTCTTTTCTGTAAGCCCTTTGCATATTATAAATTTCTATAAAACTTAGTTGGCTTGTTTTTCTTGAATGCTCATCAATTGTCCTGTAAAGCGTAGTCCAGTCAACGCTCAAACCAAGTGCTTTGAAATCAGCCAGCATTATGTCCTCATGTTTTTTTGTTTCTTCAAGGCAGATTTTTATGAATTCATCTCTTGTAAAATCCTTAGCTCTTATTTTCCTTGATTTTTCAACAAGCCTCTCTGTTGCCAATCCATTATCATCAAGTCCAAAAGGATAGAATACATTAAATCCTTGCATTCTTTTGTAGCGGGCAATAAAATCAGCCTGCGAGTAAGAAAAAGCATGTCCGAGGTGCATTCTTCCTGATACTGTTGGTGGAGGAGTATCGATACTGTAAATAGGTCCGTCTCGTTTATGATCAAAATCACAGGTCTTTTGCTCGACCCAGTGTTTTTGCCATTTTGCTTCTATTCCTTTAAAATCCGGTCCTTCTCCTTTACCCATTATAAACACCTTTTATTCTGTCCTTTAGCAATTTCAATAGAATCAGGTTTAAAATGCTTTCCTGAGGACGATATGAATCACTTAGAGAAAAAAGGCTGAAAAATTATTTAAATGCAACTATTCCCCTTGTTCGGGGATAAGTGATTCAATTTCCTTTAATTTCTCTTCGCATCCAGGAAAAGTAATTTCTTTTTTGCCATTAAGGTGTATTTTTGTGGTTGCCCCGTAATCCACAACCACTTGGTCAGTTTCACAATCAGCATGCATTATTCCAGTTTCTTGTATTTTTTTGATTATTTTATCTACTTGGTCACTATACACTTGCACTCCTTCAGTTCCGTTATAAGTAATTTTTCCTGATCTGTAAAGTACGGTTTCAGAATGGCATGCTCCTTCGTATTGGCAAGGCCCCCAGCTTTCGTATTTTTCAAAAAGCAAATCCTCTCCTGCATCAGGAAAAACTTTTTTTTCGGGCGCACAGCCAGCTGCAAAAATTAATGTTAATAAAATTATTGCTAAAAAATATTTCATTTTTCTATTATTATTTTTTACAAATAATAATGTTTGTGTTTAAGTTAATCAAAAATTCCTTTTAGTTTTCCGAAAATTCCTTTTCTTTCCTTTGCAAGTTTCTCTTCTTTCTCAAGCTTTTCAAATATTTCTTTTTGTTTTTTGTTAAGCTTTTCTGGCGTTTTTACAATTGCTTTTACAAACTGATCTCCATAGCTTGAACCGTTTACTGATTTGATTCCTTTTCCTTTCATTTTGAATAAGGTAGCTGATTGTGTTCCTGAAGGCACCTTTAATTTTGCCCTTCCTTTAAGTGTAGGAATTTCTATTTCTGCGCCAAGTGCAGATTCTGAAAACGAAACAGGAACTTCCATAAAAATATCATTTCCATCTCTTTTGAAAATTTCGTGAGGTTCAACATAAATGACTGCAATAAGATCGCCTTTTCCCGCACCCATTTCACCCACATTTCCCTGACCTTTTACTCTCAAATGATTTCCTGTGTCAATGCCTTCAGGAATTTTAACTTTAATTTTTTTTCTTTTGTGTGCTCTTCCATGCCCATCGCAAACAGGACAAGGGTCATCCGCAAATTCTCCCGCACCGTGACATTTTGAACAAGTTCCTTGTGTTTGAATTACTCCTAAAAAAGTTTTCCTGATTTTTCTTTCAACGCCGGAGCCATTGCATGCTGTGCATGTATTGATTTTTGTTCCAGGTCTTGCTCCGCTTCCTTTGCAATTATCACATTCCTCTATTCTGTCAAGTTCAATTTCTTTTTCGGTTCCAAAAGCAGCTTCTTCAAAAGTAATGTTCATTCTTATTGCAATATCCTCTCCGCGTGCAGGCCCTCTTTTTCCACCGCCAAAAGCGCTTCCGAAAATATCTGAAAAGCCTCCGCTGAATCCGCTTCCAAAAGCGGATTCAAAAATATCCTCAAAACCCGTGCCTGAAAACCCCTGAAAACCAGGTCCGCCCTGACCGCCGAACTTTTCTCCTTGCTCGCCAAACTGATTATAACTTCTTCTTTTTTGATCATCACCAAGAATATGGTATGCGTGCTGAACGTCCTTGAATTTTGCCTCAGCATCAGCCTCTTTGTTGATATCCGGATGATATTTTTTTGCGAGTTTTTTGTAGGCGCTCTTAATATCAGCCTGGGATGCATCCCTGTTTATTCCCAGTATTGAGTAGTAATCTTTCGCCATTCAAAAACTCCGTTTAAAAGTGTTTAAGAAAGAAGGTGCAGCAAGAATTTTACTTCTTGCTCTTGTCCTTATCCTTATCATCTTCAACTGTGTAGTCTGCATCCACTACTTTTTCATCTTTTTTCTTAGATTCACTTTTGCCTTTTGCATCAACGTCTTGCTGGGCTTCTTGTGCCTGCTTGTAGAGCTCTGTAGATGCTTCCTGTACAATCTTGTTGAGTTCCTCAAGTTTTTCCTTTATCTTGGCAATATCCTTTTTTTCCGCCGAGATAAGCTTCTTGAGCTCATCATTTTTTTCTGTAATTGCTTTAACTGCATTTTCAGGAATTTTTCCTTTTGTTTCCTCAATCATTTTTTCGGTTGAGTAAACAACAGAATCCGCGTTGTTGAGTGTTTCAACTTCGTCCCTTTTTTTCTTATCTTCCTCAGAGTGAGCTTCAGCATCTTTTTTCATTTTTTCAATTTCTTCTTCGCTGAGTTTTTGTGAAGCAGTAATTTTTACGCTCTGCTCCTTTCCTGTTCCAATGTCCTTTGCAGTTACATGCACAATTCCATTTGCATCAATGTCAAAGGTTACTTCAATTTGAGGTATTCCCCTTGGTGCTGGAGGTATACCTGCAAGTTGGAATCTCCCAAGTGTTTTGTTGTCATGGGCCATCTGCCTTTCTCCCTGCAATACATGTATATCCACCGCAGGTTGATTATCTGAGGCTGTTGAAAACACTTGGCTCTTTTTTGTTGGTATTGTTGTGTTTCTTTCAATGAGCTTTGTGAATACGCTTCCAAGAGTTTCAATTCCAAGGCTCAAAGGGGTAACGTCAAGCAAAAGAACATCTTTCACTTCGCCAGAAAGAACGCCTGCCTGTATGACAGCGCCCATTGCAACACACTCCATTGGGTCAACGCCCCTTTCAGGCTTCGTGCCGATTTCCTTCTCCACAAATTTCTGCACAATCGGCATCCTTGTAGGCCCTCCAACAAGAATTACTTTTGTAACCTCTCCTGGAGTCAATTTTGCATCTGCAATTGCCTGGTGCATTGGCTTTGCACACTTCTTAATTATTGGCTCAATTAATTCCTCAAGTTTTGCCCTATTCATTTTCAGGTTAAGGTGCTTTGGCCCGTCCTGTGTTGCCGTAATGTAAGGCAGATTGATTTCTGTTTCAAGGGTTGTTGAAAGCTCAATTTTTGCTTTCTCCGCAGCTTCTGTAAGCCTTTGCATTGCCGCCTTATCCTTTGAAAGGTCAAAGTTTTCCTGCTTCTTGAATTCATGCATAAGGTAATTCACAATTGCCTCATCCATATCCCTTCCGCCTAATTGTGTGTCACCTGAAGTACTTTTTACTTCAAAGACTCCTTCTTCATAATCCATTAGTGTAACATCAAGTGTTCCGCCACCAAGATCGAAAACAAGAATCTTGAATTTCTGCTCCTTTTTGTCAAGGCCATAAGCAAGTGATGCTGATGTAGGCTCATTGACAATTCTGACAACTTCAAGGCCAGCGATTGAGCCTGCATCTTTGGTTGCCTGCCTTTGATTATCATCAAAGTATGCAGGAACAGTTATAACTGCCTTTTCGATTTTTTCTCCGAGGAACTCTTCTGCATCCTTCTTTATTTTCTGCAGAACAAATGCAGAGAGCTGCTGCGGAGTGTATTCTTTTCCATTTATTTTATATTTATGTGAGGTGCCCATTTTTCTTTTGAAACCTGAGACAGTATTATCCGGATTTGTAACAGCCTGCCTTCTTGCAGGTTCGCCGACAAGCATTTCGCCATCCTTTGTAAATGCAACTACACTCGGAAATGCCTTTCCGTAAACTGTGTTACCTTCAGCTGAAGGGACTATTTTTGGTTTTCCTCCTTCTAATACAGCTGCTGCGCTGTTACTTGTTCCAAGATCAATTCCTAATATTTTTGCCATTCCAAATCATCTCCTTTAAATTTAATTTTTTTATTTTTTTCACTCTTTTTTGTTCACCTTTACTTTTGCAGGTCTAAGAACCTTGCCGTTAAGTAAATATCCTTTCTGGAATTCCTCCAAAATCAATTCATCTGCCTTATCCTTTTCGTGTACGGTCATCATACATTCATGCAAATTGTAATCAAATTTTTCTCCATGCGTTTCAATTTCTTTTACTCCTTGGGTTTCAAATATTTTTGCTAATTGTGTCCTTATTTGCGAAAAACCATTTTCCATTTCTTTGTTTCCTGATTTTTTCGCCTGCTTTATTCCTTCGCTTACGGAATCCATTAATGGAAGAAAACTTTCAATTGTTCTGGCGCTTGCGAATTTCTGGAAATCAATTTTTTCTCTGTCAATTCTTTTCTGGAAATTTTCAAATTCTGCCTGCAACCTCTGCAAAGTATCTTTGTATTCAGTTGCTTCTTTTTCAAGGTGCTCTATACGCTCCTCATGCTTGCTTTTCCCATGTTTTTCTTTATCTTTGCTTTCTTCATGCTTTGTCACAAAATCACCAAAAATGACTAAAAAATCTAATCTTATCTAGATTTTTTTAATCAAAAGGTTTTTAAATAAATCTCCTGCTTGTAGTGTTATGGCTGAACAACCAAGAAAAGCGGCTTTCAAAATTGTTGTAAGGCATGTTGAAAGACCTTTCTCCAATGAACCTGCCGAGGAACTGGAATGGATTTGCCGTACTCTTGGTTTTTTCGATTCTGACGGTGAAAGTCCTGCTTCAGTTGTTTTTAAGGAAATTGTCCGCGCCAATGAATCCGGTGAAGGTTTAACATCAACCGCACTTGCAAGGCGCCTTGACATGAGCAGAGGCGCTCTAATAAACCACCTTAACAACCTCATGCGTTCAGGGCTTATTGTTAGGGAAGGCCGCTACTATGAGCCGAGGTCAAGGTCATTATTCAGGACAATTGAGGAAATTGAAGAGGACGTTGAAAGAATCTTCGCAAAAATGAAACGAACTGCCCGCTTAATTGATCAGGATCTTGGGTTGCCTGAAACCAGGAATGAGTAAACTTTTATACTTCTTTTCCCTTTTTTATTCCATGGCAAAAAGCATTGCAAATGAATCAAGGAAATTAATTGTTGATAAAATAAAAGAAAAATTGTCCCTTGCAAAAGATGCGCCATATATTGCGTATCTTCTTGTGGAGTTTGCGCTCACATTAATAATTGTCGGAGCTATTGCAATTTACCTTGATGGCCGGTTCAATCAGATAGAATTCCCTTTCAATTTATTTCTTTTTGGAATTATTGTTTATGGTGTTTTGCACTTTTATAATTACACTGCAGTTTTCAGAAAAATAAGGGGAATTAAAAGAGAGGCAAGCGTAAAACAGCTTATTTTGGAATTTGCTATTTTTATGATTCTTGTTGCTTCAGCATATATTTATCAGGATCCGTTAATTAATACTCTCCCAAGTCCGTTTAATATAATCATTTTCCTTGCAGTATTAGCTGTGCCGATAACCTTGTATATTAAGGAAAGGTTTTGGGTAAAATAACTTTTTTATATTCCCCTTAATAAAAGAATAATTGAAAATGTTAACAACAAGAGCATAAAATTTCCCGCAGTTCCAAGGGAACTTAAAAAATACCATGCAATAAGAAATATTATTGTTACAGTGATTTCTTTAAAATGCTCTAAACCAAATTCCAAATAATCTGAGTGTGGTTTATTTAACGCATGTTCTTGTTTTAGGTTTACATTAATTTCTTCTTTTGAAAGTCCTATTTTTTCTATTGATCGTTTATCAATTATCTTATTCAGGATATTTTCATCTATTCCAACTTCTTTTAATGATTTTCTAAGCTCCGATGGGGGCATGCTTTCATCAAGTTTTTCATTAAGATAATTTTCAATTTCTTTTTGTGCACCCAATGAAAATCACTAGTTAATCTTTTTATTTTAGGTTATAAGAATTTTTTGGTTTAAGTTACCAGCGTATTTCCTGCATATCCGTTCTGAACTTTTGATTCCCTTGGCTTTCAGAAATTTTTGTTTCAATTCCTGCTTGATGCATTAACAAGCCGTTCCACGCAATCATTGCTTTTAATTTGAACCACCTCCGTAAAATTCAATTTTTTCCTACTCCTCGATTTTTCTCAGCTTAAATCCATGCTCCGTTTGAATGGAGCAGAAATTTAATGCTTCCAAAAACCGCAAGACGTTTCCGGAAAAAATTTCAAACCGGAGGTGGTCAAATGGTTGAAATCCAAAATCCAAAAATTGAAGAAATTCTTCAAGCTTTACAATCTGAAGAACCAACGGACAGAGAAATCTGGATTCTAACAAAATACGGTGCGGGTTTCCGATGAAATCCGCACCGGCATTCTGCCCTTTCAAAAGTAATAAAATGGCGCAAGTAGAATCTATTATTGCGAGCCGAGAACCAAAATCTGCTTCTATAAAAGAGGCTCAAAATATGAATTTATCACTTTTCAAGACCTTTCAATCGTCAAAGGGTTTGGAAGCATTTTTGAATAAAATGTGCAATCCATTCATTTTGAAGCAAAACTCTTACTACTTGGAATTGGCTCAGTTAGTGGAAATATTGAAAGTAGAAGGGTTTTGGACTAAAAGAGGCGCCCTCTCAATTTCTAGTAAGTCTCCTGAACTGATAAAATGTTTTTCAAATTTGTTTAACAATTTGTCAATGAGCTATTCTATAGACTATACATTGAAAATAAAATTGCCGATAGATTATTTGGATATTAAATCTATTAGTTTGTTTGAGAACGGCTCTGAAAAGCGTTTTAATTTTGAAAAAAATGTGTTCAAAGGAAAAATTGACAAGATAGCCTTTTCAACTAGGTCGAAATCTGGAATATACTTGTTGAAGATAAATGACGCTGAACACTATTTTCAATTTTCCATTTCTGGCAATCAGTTCCTTTCTTCGCCTGGTTTATATGTATACTCTACTGTAAGGGCAAACAATAAATCTTTCGTGGTATTTTTGGAGAGTGTTCTTTCGGAGAAAAGCGGAACTTACGACATACGCATTAACGACTTCCTAAAGGAATCTTCTCCTTTTATTATTGTCCGTGTTTTTGCATCCGTTATAGATTGTGAAGGAAGCATTCGGTATTCAGGGCTAACTCGCAATATACGTTTAAGAATGTACAATGATTCCTATCTTATGGATTGGAAGAACTTGTTGTCTCGGATTGGAATAACCTCTAATTTTTCTTCCGGTAGGTTGACGATAACAAACAACCAAAATTTTCAGAAGTTCTCTGATTTAGGCTTTGAGTTGGTTCATAAAACCAAGAAACAAAGGTTTGAATCAATTTTGAAGGGTTATACAAAAAGACAGATTTTAAGAGGTTCAAGCAAGGTGTTTTATGTTGGGCAATTGAAACTTTTGAACAGAAAAGTGTCTGTGTTAGAATTTTCAAAAATATTGGGAAAGAGCAAGCGCGTAGTGTCACACTATTTGACCTTGCTGGAGAGAACTGGTTATATTAGTGCTGATAAAAGCTCTAAAAAATTTCTTTATTACGCTGAGTCATAGCCATGTAACTTCTTGTTGGTCTGTTCTAAACCTCTGGTTTGGTTTTGATTCCTCAATTGTGGTAGTTACTCCGCTTTTATACATCAATATTCCAAGCCAGCTGACCATAACGCCGTTGTCCTGTGCAACTTCCTGAGGGCAAATATATAATTTCACTTCCCGTTCTTTGCACATTTCTGAAGCCATTTTCTGCAATGCTTTTGATGCGGCAACACCGCCTGTAATAAGTAATTCTTTTTTCCCTGTGTGTGCTAAAGCTCTTTCAGTTACCTCAAGTAGCATTGCAAAAGCAGTATGCATTAAACTGTAAGCAAGATCCTCCTTTTTCACTTTCTCTATTTTTAATTTTGCCGCAGTTAAAAGTCCTGAAAAAGCAAGGTCCATTCCCTTCACAGAATAAGGCAGGTCTATGTATTCTTTTCCCTCAAAATACATTTTATCAATAACCGGGCCTGCAGGAAAACCAATTCCAAGAGACCTGCCAAAAGTATCAAGCAAGTTCCCTACTCCTGTATCAAGTGTTTCTCCATAAACCCTGTACCTGCCGGATTCATAACCAATAATTTGGCTGTTTCCGCCTGAAACATACAATACAAGAGGATCCTTGCAGGAGCACATTTTTTTGCCTATTTCTATATGTGCAACGCAGTGATTCACCCCAACAAGAGGTTTATTATGTAGCAGAGCAAGTGTTCTTGCTGCAGTTGCTGTTACTGTAAGCGGTGCACCAATTCCAGGTTCCTGAGAAAAAGCAATACAATCAATAGCTTTCCATTCCTTTTTGGATTTTTTAAGCGCGTTTTCAATAAGTCCGGGAAATTTTTCAAGGTGATGGTCAGCAAGCTCCCTTGGTATAAGCCCGCCTTCTTCTGTTGTAAATGTATGCTTTTCATTTGCAAGAATCAAACAATCTGAATCAACAATGCCAACACCTGAAGTATGCGCAGTTCCTTCAAGGCCAAGGCATACAATTTTTTTTCTGGGAGCAGTCATTTTCCCGCCTTAATTATTTTCGCTGCTGCTTTTTTCAGCCTGTTCATTACCGCCAGACCGATTTCTTTTTCAGGTATGCTTTCAGCAATAATTAATTCAGTTTTGGTTTTATCAAATTCCCTGAAACTTTTGAATAAATTTTTTGCAATTTTTTCACCTGTGCTGCCGATTTTTTTTGTATTTTTATTATATGTTTTTCCTGAAAATGAAAGAATCCCTATTTTTTTTGCACTAAATTTTTTCAGCAATTCTTGTATTTTTGCCGCTGTTTTTTTTTCAGTCCCTTGCACAATTATTATTTCCGCTTTTGGAGCATAATGTCTGTATTTCAAACCCGGTGATTTTGCAGCCTCTTTCAAATGGTTTTTTCTGAATTCTTTTTTTACAAGAGAATGTACTTTTATTTTTCCAATTTCTTTTTCAATTTGTTCAAGTGTAACTTTTCCTGGTCTTAGAAGCATTGGTTTTTTTTGTGAAAAATCCATTACTGTTGATTCAACCCCTATTTTGGTTTGTCCTGAATCAAGTATCAAAGGGATTTTTCCTTCAAGGTCCTCAAGTACATGCTGTGCTTTTGTCGGGCTCGGGTTTCCAAAAGAATTTGCGGATGGTGCAGCAATTGGTTTCCCAAGCTCTTTGATAAGTGCAATAGCGACCAGGTGTTTTGGCATTCTTATTGCCACAGTATCAAGGTTTCCCGTTGTTATATTTGGAACAATTTTTTTCTTTTTCAGAACAACTGTAAGAGGCCCGGGCCAGAATTTTTTAATTAATTTTTCTGCTTTTTCAGGGACTTCTTTTGCAAGTTCATACATCTCAGATTTTTCAGAAATGTGTACTATCAATGGATCATCACTTGGTCTTCCTTTTGCTTTGAAAATTTTTCTCACAGATTTTGCATCAAGTGCATTTGCACCCAAACCATAAACCGTTTCAGTAGGAAAAGCGACAATGCCGCCATTTGCCATTATTCTAGCCACGTTTTTGATGATTTTTTTTTCAGGTTTTTTTGAATTAATTTTCAATATTTTAGTTTTCATCTTATCACCAGAAAGTATATTATAATTACATCATAAAGCACGTGTGCAATGTATAAAGGAATAAGATTTTTGTATTGCTTGTATGCAACCGCAAGAATCAAACCCAAAAAAGTGGCTCCTATAACTTGTGCAATTGATCCGGAACTGTAATGAAATATTCCGAATATTATGCTTGACCCCCATATATCTGCTCTTGGAACAAGAAATGCCCTGAAAAAATATTCTTCTAAAAAAAGCCCAATGGTAATAGTAATTGCAAAATATATTGGAGAAAATGTATACGCGCTTTTGATTAAGTTTTCCATTTTTCCAAGGTCATTGAATCCGATTAGTGCAAGAATAAATGAAAATAATGCTGAATATATGAAAAGCGCTGCAACAATTTTTATTGCAGTAATAATTCCTTTTTCAGGGGGTATTTTTTCCAATCCAAATTCTTTTAGCATAATTTTTTTGTTTTCAAAATTTGCTATATAAAATAAGGGCGCCAAAAAAAGGAAGAAATTGAGAAACAGGGCATAAGGAAGCTCTATGTCGAAACCCCCTTATTTTTTGAATTCTGTGTAACCGCAGTTTCCGCAATGCATTCTCTTTTCGTGCTGTGCCATGAATACTCCTGGTCCGCACTTTGGACATACTTTTCTTTCTTTTATTGCCTTGTCCCCTTCTACTTTATAGTAACTGCCTTTTTTCATTGCAGGGTGTTTTTTAGGGGGCTTCTTGCCTTTTGGTTCTTTTTTTTCTGCCATTTATATTCACTCCTTCTTTTCTTCGCCGTTTTCGACCGGCGGTTCCGATTGATCCGTCTGCGACGGGGCTTGGCTGGCTTTAGCCTTAGGTTCTTCTTTCTTTTCCTCTTCTTTTCCGAAGTTTCTTGTTTTTATGTACTTAAGCTCTGTTTTTTTCAGGTCTTCAGGGCTCTTGTATATTTTTGCTTTTCCTTTTGTATTGGTTGTCCCATATTTTGTTTCAAGAACATCTACTGCAATATTTTTTTCATTTGTGTTTGTGAGTGATGCGAGCTTCTGCCTGATATCTTTTCTGGATGGCGTTGAAGTTGCCTCTTTCACAGTAAACGATACTTCCTGCCTGTTCAGCAGTACGTTTTCGTGTTTTGTTGTTATTTCTACTTTCATTCAATCACCTGCTTAACCTTAAAGCGTATTTTCCTGGTTTTGTTATCCCCATTTTCTGGGCTATTTCTGAACCCTCTGCGTTGAGAATTACAACATAGCCTCTCCAAAATGTCGTGAACGTATTCGATCCGCATATCGGACAAATGTCTCCGCCTTCTTCAAGAACGTATCTGCAACCTCTGCATGCTTTTTCTTGTGCCATCAAATCACCTATTTTTTATCTTCCTTTTTCTTTTTTTTCTCCGCGGTTTTTGCGTCAATTTTTAGCCAATCAGTTTTTCCTAAACCAACCTGCCTCATTGTAAGACCTATTTTGGAGCTTGATAATGTTCCTCTAAGACTTATTGTGACAATTCTTGCCTTAACTTCGTCTTTCAAAGTGAGTTTTTTCTTTGTTTCTTTTCCGATAAAGCCAGGGAGTTTTGCGTCATAATTGATGTAGTCATCCATGATTTGGGAAACGTGTATCAGGCCTTCAAGTGGGCCCGTTTTTATGAATGCACCGAATTCGGTTACATCGGATATTTCCCCTTCCACAAGTTCGTGCATTTTCGGCTTGTATGCAAGGAATGTTATTTCAGATTCGAAGTAAACCGCTCCATCTCCCGGAACTATTTTTCCATCGCCGATTTTGCCCACATCGGTTACTGCAATTACCACTCCTATATCCTCATCAAGGATGCTCTCGTACACGCCTTTTGCCTGTTCAAATATTGTCTTCTTGAGGTTGCCTCCGATTTCGCTTGGCGGAACCCTTATTGTGTCTGATATTGTATAACTTAGATACATTCTACATCAACTCCTAACATATCTCCAATTTTTTTTTTTGCCTTAAGTATAACACTTTCCCATTCAATTTCTTTACCGAGTTCTTTAATTCCTTATCGTTTGTCGCAATAATAGTTTCAGGAGCCATTTTTCTAAGTGCCTCGTCAGCTCCTTTTTCGGCATTTTCCACTATTTTCACGTGCCTTTTTTCAATAAGTATTTTTGCCACATTTGCCTCTTTTCGGGTCTTTGGACCATTATGGGATAATTTATCCAACTCCTGTATAACCTGTCTTGGAACAACGAATTCTGCTTTTCCCAGTAGTTTTCCGGTTTCTTCAAAAACATCAATATTGAACCTTGCAATATTAAGGAGCATATTTGTATCAAACGCAACTTTACTGGATTGTTCCATATGCACTTAACCTCCAACCGCTTGGGTCCCTTTTGCTTATTGCAACGTTTTCCCCTTTTTCAACTATAACAAAACTGTTTGTTGCAATCTCAAATTCATCTTGTCCTGCGTTCTTTATAATTTGTCCGACAGTAGTTGATGTTCCTATTGCAAGTACAACAAATTCATTTGCTTTCAAATCTGTTTTCATATTATCAATGAGCCTTTTCAGAAGCTTTACTTTTACCTTAATATTTTTTGTTGGTGCAGGTAGTGTTCCTTTTTTGCCCACAACCTGTCCGCGCATTTCATCATTCTTCGTGAAAAAAGGATCAATCTTTGTTCCAAACGCAATTAACCCGCCTGCTTTTGCTTCCTTGAGCATGCCGCCGCCTTCAATTCCAATGCTTGTTATTTTAGTTTCAAATGTTTTTCCATTATCCATAGGTCCAACTTCAATAACATCGCCAATTTTCATTTTTCCCTGAATAATACTTCCGCCAAGAACTCCGCCTTTGAGGTTTTCAATTTTTGTACCTGGCTTGTTAATATCAAAACTCCTTACAATAAATGCCTTCAATGGTTTTGAATCATCTTTCTTTTTTGTAGGAATGTGCTTTTCGATTGCCTCAATAAGAAGATCAATGTTTGTTCCAAAGTTTGCAGCAATTGGTATTATAGGTGCGCCTTCATAACCGTATTCTTTGAGAAACTTTTCTATTTCAGAATAACTTTCCTTTGCCCTTTTCAAATCCACGAGGTCGATTTTGTTTTGTGCAACAACAACATTCTTTACTCCTGCAATGCTGAGTGCCATTAAATGCTCTGCCGTACTTGGCTGTGGACATGATTCGTTTGCAGCAATAACAAGGACAGCTCCATCCATAAGAGCCGCACCTGAAAGCATTGTTGCCATAAGTGTTTCGTGGCCGGGAGCATCTACAAAAGAAACTTTTCTCAGCACCTTTGCCTCGCCAATTCCTTCACATTTTCCTGTTGCATTGTAGCCTTCGCTCCCTTTTGCCTTATCACAGTTGTAGAAAGTAGCATCTGCATAGCCAAGTCTTATTGATATTCCTTTTTTCAGCTCTTCGCTGTGAGTGTCAGTCCACTTTGTGGTCAGAGCTTTTACTAAGGAGGTCTTACCATGGTCGACGTGACCAATCATTCCAATGTTTATTTCAGCCTGCATTGCTTCTTTCTTAACCAATTTATCCCTTCTTTCCTTTTTTCATATCTTTAGGATCAACAGGTGATGCTTTTCCAACGTTCGCCAAAGATTCTTTTACTGCTTTTTCTTTTGCTGAAAGTTCTTCATCTTTTTCCTGAGGTTCGGTTGAAAATATACTTTCAAGTTTTTTATTTCCATCTTTAGTTACTTTCAAATTAATTTGGGATGTTTCATCAGAAATTTTGTTGCCTCTTCTTGTAACTTTTTTTCTCAATCCTGTTTTTGAATTTTCAGTTATGTATATTGATTTTCTGTTTGTTCCTTCAAGGTCGTGTCTCATTGGAAACCCTTGCTTGTCTGAACCTCCAGTTATCTTGGCTTTGTAACCATCAAGGCCAATTGTGCCAAGTTCAACTTCTTCTCCTATTTTTTTCCCCAAGAACAATCCGGCATTCTCTATTTTCTTGAGGTATGCTTTTTTTGTTTTTGGATCTGACACTACTATATTCATCTAAAAACCTCCTTAAGCTTCCACTTTTTCTTCCATTTTTTTAATGAATTGAATAAGTTCAATTTCTTCCGCAGAAAAATTCTCAGCAAGATTTTCTATGCTTAAAAAATCCCTCTGAGGAATATACGAATAAAGATTATCTTTTTCAAAAATGTGTTTTCCGCATACCGCGTCATCTATTGAGACAGCAACTTCATCTCCTTTTTTTGCTTCAGTAACTGTTTCTCCGTTAGATTGTATCCCCTGTATTCTGCCTATTACGGTGCCTTTTTTCATTAGCTTTACTCCTTTCTTTAGTTTTCCTTCTTCAACTCTGACTCCGACAACTGCTGGTCCAGAATTTCTGAATATGTGTCCTGGTAGAATAGTTATTTTTGCGGGGAAAACTATTGAGGATAATTTTTCTTGTTTTTCTTTTTCCCTTTCCTGTTTTGCCCATTCTTCATATTCTTCAAGTATTCTGTAAACAACATCGTTTTTGAAAATCATTACATCGTTTTTCTTTGCCTCGATTTCAGCAGCTTCGCTAACTTTTGTGTGGAATGCAAAAATCACCCCTTTATATTTGTCCTTGTCCGCAACCGGCATTATTTCAAGAACATCCTTTCTGGCGATTTCTCCCACATCAGCTTTCATTACTTTTATGCCCCTGTCCTCAAGGAGCTTTACCATTGCCTCAAGCGATCCAAGCGTATTGCTTCTCACAATTGGCCCTATGGAATCTGAAGTAATTTTTATTTTTTGCAGTTCTTCAGAAATTTCCTTTACATTTTTTTCAGTTGCATGCCTTACCGGACAACCGCTTATTGCGTCCTCTAATCCGGGCGCTGCAATTTTCACTCCTGCAGCAGCATAAACTTCCTTGACACTTCTGAATTTTTCCGATGGATTTTTCATATCATCAAGCGGCTTTGGCTCAAGAAGCGCTCTTATTTTTGTTGTAATAACGGAGTTCTTTCCTCCTACTGCAATTTCCTCTCCGACCTTTAGCATGCCGTCATAAATTATAACATCAATTGTTTTTCCAAGACCTTTCTCTTCTCTAACCTCAAGCACTGTTCCCCTGCATTGTCCTTCAGTATGGATTTCAAGTTTTTTATCAAGATATCTTTGTGAAAGCCCCGCAAGGAACATCATAAGTTCAGCAACTCCGATTTTTGCTTTTGCTGCTGTTGGAATAATCGGTATTTCTTTTGTAAAATCCTTTATTCTATCAAACCTTTCGCTCGGAAAGCCTTTCTGGTGAAGCTGTCCTATAAGTTCATAAATTTTAATGTCAAGCCTTTCAAGAACTTCCTGCTTTTGTGCAGCCATTGATTCCGACGCGCTTTGACCAGGTACGGTTCTCCATCCTTGTATTGTGTCTATTTTATTTATTGCAACAATGAAAGGGCACTTGTAACTTTTCAGAATTTCAATCGCTTCCTTTGTCTGATCTTGTAAACCTTTATGCACATCCACTACAAGCACGGCCAAATCAGCAATGCTTCCGCCTCTTTTTCTCAAATTGGTGAAAGCTTCATGTCCAGGAGTATCAATGAATAAAAGCCCGGGTATTTTTAAATCGAATTTGTATTTCTGAAGCAATGTTCCGGATTGTTTTTTGATTATGCTGAGTGGAACCTCAGTTGCACCAATATGTTGGGTAATTCCACCTGCTTCTTTTTCAGCAATAGATGTGCCTCTGACAGCGTCAAGTATTTTTGTCTTGCCTGCGTCGACGTGACCCAATACAGTTATTATGGGTTTCCGGATTACCATGATTTTCACTCCAACCCCGTTGATCCGAAGCCACCTTCGCCTCTTGATGTAGAGTCAAGTTCTTTGACTTCTTCAATTTCAGGTTCTTCTATTTTGTTGAATACAACCTGAGCTATTTTTTTGCCTTTTTCAATCTTGTATTCTGTTTCGCCAAGATTTGCCAGTATGACTTTTACCTCGCCCCTATAACCTGAATCAATTGTGCCAGGAGTATTGAGGAGTGTGAGACCGTGGTTTATTGCCAAACCTGATTTTGGCCTCACTTGTGCTTCAAATCCTTTTTCAAAAGCCATTGCAATTCCAGTGCCCACAAGAGCCCTTTGCATTGGCTTTAGAATGATTTCTTCATTTGAGTAAAGATCAAATCCCGCATCTCCATGATGCTCCACTTTAGGCATTTTGGCATCCTGACTGAGTTTTTTGATTCTTACCTTCATTCACTCACTTCTTCTCGTTTTCAGAGTAAATCATTTCTGTATCCACTTTCTGATAGTCGTGCAGTTCGTTTTCATCGAAGAATCTTTTGATTTCTTTTTTTGCAGTTTCAATGCTGTCCGAAGCATGTATGATTGTGTTCTGTATACTCAATGAAAAGTCCCCTCTTATTGTTCCTGGCAAGGCTTCGGTTCCTTCTGTAACGCCTGCCATGCTTCTTACAACATCGACAACTTTTCTTCCTTCAAGCACAAGCAGAACGCTTGGTGTTCTTTGCATGAATTCTTTTATGCTTGGAAAAAAAGGTTTGTCGGTTAAATGAGCATAGTGCTCCTCAAGTTTTGCGTCTGTAAGATGTTCTATTTTCATTGCAATTATCTTGAGGCCTTTTCTTTCAAACCTGTGGATAACTTCTCCAATGAGACCCCTGTTGACTGCGTCCGGTTTTATTATAACCAATGTCTGTTCCATTTACTGAGCCTCCTTGGATTTTTTCTTTATCTCCTTGTCCCTGTGATGTGCGTTTGTCCATTTCACTTTCACAGGATTTCTTTTTAATTTGAGAAAATTTTTCTGGGTTTTTGTGTTCTTGAACCAGTAAACTGTACCATCTTTTTTCACGTACATGAGTCCTGTGCCCTTAGGAATTTTCTCTCCTGAAAACGTATCTGTTGGCATTACGCGGACACCTCCGCGTTCAGAGGTGCTCTATCTCCTTGTACCCTATGGGTACGAGGCCTCGCAGAATTTTGGAATTCTGCAAGGTCGCTTGAGCTCGATAGACCTTGCTTTTTTTCACAATCCACTTTAATCACCTAGCCTTTATTTCTTTTGCTTCCCTTTCTGTCGAGAGCAAGGTTATGACGTCGCCTTTCTGGACGTTGCCTTTGACATTTCTTCTTTTAACACGCCCCTGTTCCGGACCGTCGAGGATTTTGCAGAGAACTTGAATTATTTCTCCGTAAACTCCTGTCCTGCCAAGCACCTGGACGATTTCCGCAGGTGTTCCTTTATCCATTTTTCAACACCTACTTTGCTGCCTCTTGCAGTTTCTTTGCAAGTTCAGCAAGTTCGTTTTTCTGGTCGCCTTCTTCAAGTACAGCAATTGCTGCTGTGCCCACATGAATTCCTGCCATTGTGCCAAGATCTTTTTTGGTTGCTGCGTAGCTGTAAGGTATTCCTTTTTCCTTGCATATTAGTGGCAAGTGCATAACGATTTCAGGCGGGGAAACATCTTCGGCAATAACAATTAGTTTTGCAGTTCCCCTTTCAGCAGCCTTTGTGGCCTCGTTGCTACCTATTTTAATTTTTCCTGATTTTTTTATCTTCTCCAGAACCAGAGTCTGTTTAGCTTTGAGCTCCTCAGGTACAGAGAACTTAACATATTCTGCCATTTGAATCGCACCTCCTTATCCCCTTTGGGGAATCATTGTCATTGGCAAAAAAACAGTACGAAATGTACTATATATTATAATTAAACTCCCCTGGAAGGCTTTAAAAAGGTTAGTTTTGGGGGTTTTCAGATGCTTTCCTGCATATAATCCGCCACTATTTGGATTATTTTTTTTATTGTTTCATTGCAGTTTTTGAAGTAAATTCGGTCAAGAACTTCCGACCCGTGTTTTCTGATTGCATCGCTTATAAGTGCGTGAATATTACCGGTAATCCCGGTAATCATAATAAACTGCCTATTCCTGGTGTTATTCATGCGTAAACCATGCTATTGGCCTTTTGCCTGAAACCGAATCTACTATAAAAAAGCCGATTTTGTCAAAGTACAAATATTGGCCTTTTTCAAGTTCCTGTTTTTCAATTGCACCTGCCTTTTTGGTGCCGTCAGGGAAGTGCAGTTCAAGGTCAGCCATTTCCTGAATCCATGGGACAATTAATTTGCCTTTTGCATCAGTTCCAGCAAAGCTTCCTTCACATGAAAATTCATCCACCAAATTAATTTTGATGTTGTATGCATTCCTAAGCCTTACAACATGTCCTTTTGAAATAATCATTTCTTTTTTGGAAACATAAAATTCATGCAAGCCTCTTTTGAATACAAATTTTTTGCCCTCTTTTTCAAATTCAAGTTCCTCGTGCGAAGGCACAGTAAGTTTTATTGGATCATCAATAAATGTTTCCCTTCTTGCCTTATCCTGGATAAATTCCTTGTTGTAAGCGCTTAATTTTT
>PCWY01000045.1:0-15771 GCA_002762975.1 Candidatus Diapherotrites archaeon CG11_big_fil_rev_8_21_14_0_20_37_9
GTAGTAAAGAAAGGCATTAAACCGCCAAAAACAGGAATCTTTCCAGAATCAAGAATTTTTTTCGCATCAGCAACATTCACAAGAACTTCTTTATGCGCACCCATAATTGAGGAAGCAACAAGGAAAGCATTTGCTCGGGTTATATTTATTCCCATTAAATCCTGTTCAAAATTATTTGCGCCGATTGATTTCATTGCCTCGACATATTCCCTTGCTATTTTCCCGCCGCCCACAACAAGCACAATTCTTTTCCCTTGAGAATGTAATAAGGAAATGATTTCTGAAAAACGCTGAAGCATCTCCCAATCAGGTTTTGCTTTTACAAGCAAAGAACCGCCTATTGAAACAACATAAATGCTACCCACCCGGGAATATGAAGGATTGGGAGAGCTGTAACTTTCGGTTTCGGATTGCTCCTGGAACATATCAAACATAAATAACCTACAAAAGTACTGAAAAACAACTATTTAACCCTTACCAATGCATGGGCAATATTTTTATTCCAAAAACAACTCAATAATGTTATGCCATTCAAAAGAATGCTCAATTATGGAAGAAGGATTACTGAAAAGGTTTTTGAAAAAAAACCTATTTTTTCAGGAAATGTGATGTTTGAGCACAAAGGTTACTCAGATATAAGAATATTCAAAAATGGAGAAATTGAGATAACAAGAAATGTTGAAAAAAACACGATAAAAAATACTTTCCAATGGGATCAGATACCTGATTATGATAAATTCAACATAAGGCAATCCATGCTCAGGCAACATACAAGACCTGAAGACCTGCCAGCATTCATCAAAAATGACATGGATATAAGGCGGCACGCATTCAGAAAAGATACTCCAAAACAATTATTTTCAGGAATATTAAATCTGCCAAGCAGAGGCAATGTTGAAACAGTTGTTTACAGAAACGGTACAATCGAAGTAAAAAACAACACACTGCAGGGCGGAAGAGTAAATTACAATTGGACAGAATTGCCCGAATATGTGAAAAATTCAATTACAAGAGACCTTATAGGAAAGGGGCTTGTGGAAGGAAGATGGGAAATTGAACAGATAATTAAACGAGAACAAAAAAGTAATGAAGCTGAAAAACAATCAATTGAAAAATTCAAAGCGAATAAAGAGAAACAAGCCCAAAATGAAGAAAGAAAAAAAATTAAAAAAGGGCAAAGGAAAATAATGGAAATTAAAGAAAGGGACGCTGCAGCCAGGGCTGAAATGGAAGCTGAAAAAAAAGCAAAAGCAAGTGCCGAGAGAGACCTGATGGCGGATTTAAGCACATTGAAAATAAAAGTGGATTCAACTTCAAGAAGATTGCCTGAAAGAACAGCACTTGAAAAAAGAGAAACCGAATTGCTTCATGAGCTTGGTTCTAGGGGAATTTTTGCAATGGATTTGAAACCGCCAAATTCTAGAACAATTGAATTTTTTGCAGCGCTTGGAAGAAAAGGGAAAATAGAGGTTGTGGACACTTACCCAATAACAAGAAATCCCGCAGCAAGAAAAATAAAAATATTGAATATAAGAAACCACCTAAGAAAATCCGGGCGTTTAGATGAAATGATTGAAGATTTAAAAACTTGGACTCAAATGTTCAGATCGCGCTAAAACCACATAAAAAACCTTATAATACAAATGCTGCGCTTTATTAATATGGCAAAAAGCGCATTCGCTTGACCTATTTTTCCACTAATTTGATTAGTGATATTTATGACTGTTGATTCTGCACCAACTCAATCCGAGGAAATCCTTTTCAGGAAAAAGCTCAAAAAGCTTAGTGTCTACAAGGGTCGCGGAACCGAAATGATTACTGTTTACATACCAAACGGCACGGACAGAAGTTCCGTTATGAATCAACTTACAGAAGAAATTTCACAAAGCTCAAACATAAAGAGTCCAAGTACAAGAAAAAATGTGCAAGGCGCATTAAGAAAAATAATCAATTTTTTGAAACAGATTAATTTCAAAATTTCGGAACATGGATTGGTTGTTTTTTCAGGGAACATTTCAGAAACAGAAGGCAGGACAGACATAAGGCTGTTCACCATAAAGCCAATTAAAGATTTGAAAGTGAAACTTTATTGGTGTGATTCACAATTCCACCTTGATCCGTTAAGAGACATGGTGAAACCTAGTAGCATTTATGGCCTTGTAACAATTGACAAAAATGAGTCAACAATTGCAAGGCTTGTCGGAAAAAGATATGAAATAATAGGGCATTTCACCTCAGGATATAGCGGAAAAATGAGGGCGGGCGGACAATGTCTTTCCCCGGATACATTAGTCATGAAAGAAAATGGCGAAATCTTTTCAATTAAGGAATCACACAACCCGTTAATGGTTGTTTCAGAAAACTTTAATATAGAAAAAACAGAAAAAACCCCGGTTATTGCAAAATGGGAAAACACCAAAGAACTATTCAAAATAAATACGGCGTATCCAAAAATTGAAATAAAATCCTCAAAAGACCACCTTTTTTTTGTACGGACTGAAAACGGAATCGAAGAAAAGCCCCTCGAAAGAATAAAAACAAGTGACTATCTTCTAATGCCGGAAAAAATTAATTTAGAAATTACTGAAGAACAGAAAATTAAGTTCAAACCAAAAATTAAACAGGATTGGAACATGAAAAAAATCACAATCCCGAAAAAATTTGATGAACAACTCGCAAGGATATTCGGATATTATTTGGGGGGCGGAAACCATGAAATTGACAGGATGACCTTTTCTGAAGAAAGACAAGAAGTTGCGGAGTTTTACCGGAAGCTAATTGAAACAAGCCTGAAAATAGAAGCAAAAATAAAATTTAGAAAGGAAAAAGGATACTATCAAACAATGGTTGGAAGCAGAATATTTGCGCAATTTTTTAGGGAAAATTTTACGGCTAAAAACAAAACACTGGAAGAAAAAATTCCAAAAATAGTTTTACGATCACCTGACAAAATAGTGGCAAGTTTTATTGCGGGCTTTTTTGATGCAGAAGGATATGTTTCAAGTTCAAGAGTGGCATTTGGAATCAATAATAAACAATTATCAAAAGAGATTCAGTTTGTACTCCTTAGATTGGGGATAATCTCTTCACTACTGGAATATGACAATGAAAAAAACCCGTATTCAGATAAACCCGGGTACACATTAGAAATCAATGATATTGAATCGCTCAAAAAATTCAAAGAATTTTCCAATTTCGCATCAATGGAAAAACAACAAAAATTAGATAAACTTATTTCCAAACGTGGCAACAGAAATAAAGTAAGACAAATAGCAGTTAATGGAAAGGAAGTTGCGCAGATATTAAGAAATTCCGGAGTGACCACAACACAATTCATGTGTCCCGATTTTTTTGTGAATAAAAAGCAACTAAGCAAGGAAGTATTCAAGAAGAACATCCTGAACAAAATTAAAAATCCGGATTTAAAGAAAAGGCTGGAACTATTTTATAACTCAAATTTGCTGGCGGTAAAAATAGCCAGCATTCAATCAATAGGGCATGGGGAAACCGTGGACATGGAAACCAAATCACATAATTTCATTGCAAACGGATTAATAGTGCACAATTCAGCTCAGCGTTTTGAAAGGCTTAGAGAAGAAGCAGAGCAGCAGTTTTACAAAAGGGTAAGCGAAAAAGTGAACAATGCATTCCTGCCAGTGGAAGAAAACATCAAAGGCATGATAATAGGCGGGCCTGGAATGACAAAGCAATTTTTCCTTAACGAAGAGTACATGGACCATCGGTTAAAGGCAAAAATAGTTGGCACAATTGATACAGGTTATACTGATGAATCAGGAATCAGAGAACTGGTTCAAAAATCCGATGAGCTACTCAAAGATACCGATCTGATGAAGGAAAAAAACATTATGTCAAAGTTTTTGCAGGAATTGGCAAAAGGAGGGCTTGCAGCATACGGAGAAAAGGAAGTAATGAAGGCACTTGAAATAGGACAAGTTGACAAGGTTATTGTAAGCGAAGCAATAGAGTGGACTGTATTCAAAATCAAGAACCTTAATACTGAAGAGATTGAAACAATTGTTGATAAGGAAAACAAGTTCACATCAAATGCATACAAAGGAAACACGCCTATAGAAATACTTGAGGAAATTGATTACCTTGATTTCATGTTTGAAAAAACACAGGAAACCGGAGCGACAGTTGAAATAGTTTCAACAGATACTCCTGAAGGGGAGCAATTCTACAAGGGTTTTGGTGGAATAGGTGCATTCCTGCGGTACAAATTATAGGTATTAAAATGACAGGGATAAAATATTATTCAACCAAAACCAAAGGAATTGGAGGTAGAATAAAAAGAAAAATATCCGATTTTATTGTAAAGGAAATAACCCTTGAAGGAAAAACACTGGAGCCAAAGGCTTTTGGTCCGTGGGATGATAAAAGAGAACAGCCACTTGAAATACCAATGCATAATGGTGAGGAATACCTGCAGGTTTCAATGGAAAAATTCAATTATGATGTAAATAACGCAATAAAAATAATTACAAGAGGAATGCACTGTTCGCCAAAAAGAATTGGTTATGCAGGAATGAAGGACAAGCGCGGCATCACAATCCAAAAAATTTCAATATGGAATCCTGATGCTGAAAAGCTTTTGAATTTCAGAAGCAGGTACATTTCAATTACAGAACCCGAATGGAAAAATAACAAGGTGGAAATCGGCGGCCTTATTGGAAATGAATTTGAACTAACAGTAAGGGAAATTGAAATACCTGAAAAAGAATTAAAAAAAGAAACTGAAAAGTGCATAAAGGAAATGGAAAAAGGCGTGATAAATTATTTCGGCGAACAGAGATTTGGCGGCAACAGAGAAATAACTCACAAAGTCGGAGAAAAATTCATTGAAGGAAAATTTGAAGAAGCAATAATGCTTTATCTTACTTCACCATCAAAAGAGGAGGAGGAAATTGCAATTGCCAGAAAAAATCTTCTTGAAACAAAGGATTTTTCAAGAGCCATAAAAGAATACCCAAAAAAATTCAGGTATGAAAGAGCAATTATACATCATTTATGTAAATTTCCAAAAGATTTTATAGGCGCATTTCAAAAATTACCAAGACATCTTGTGTATCTGTTTGCGCACGCGTACCAAAGTTATCTTTTCAATGAGATTCTTAACAAAAGAATTGATGAAGGCATAGGGCTTGGCGCAACTGAAGGAGATATTTTAGAGGATGGTATTGCTACCGCACCACTTTTTGGATTTGATTCAAAACTTGCTGAAGGAAAACCAGGAGAAATAGAAAAAAAAGTTCTCAAAGAGCATGACAGAAAACTCGGGGATTTTAAGGTGAAAAGTTTTCCTGAAATGAGTTGTAGCGGAGCAAGAAAAAAAATACTTGTTTTTCCAAAAAACATTAAAATAAAGGAAATAACCCCTGATGAGCTATCTGAAGGAAAACTCAAACTAGCCCTTTCTTTTTCATTGGATAAAGGCAACTACGCTACCACTATCCTCAGAGAACTCATGAAAACCCAATAAACAACAAAATAAACGTGTTTAAGAACAGAGAAAATGCACCTGATTGGGCTAAAAAAGCCATATTTTTGCCTCTAAGTGACATTTATTCAGCACAAGATATTTTACTCAGAATGGCTTCTTCTTTTTGGATACCGCTGTATTTTACCCCTTTAATCACTATTGAAGGGTAAGAAGTTACCGAATATTTTTCAATGAGTAAATTTATTACAGGCACATCAAGATCATGCGGAAATGCAAAAACCCTGACATTGTCACATTTTGCAACAACTGAATCAAGCACTTTTGCCTGCGAAGCGCAATCAAGGCAGTACTCTTTATCCGGGAAAAAATAAAGAATTTGTTCAACATTTTCAGAGCCACAATCTAAAATAGATTTTTGTATCAAAAGATAAAGCTCGATATTCTGCAAAAGAAATTTCCTTTTCAAAAGGCTTATGTCACCTGAAAACAAACTGTTCCGCTGAGCATTTTCAAGTTCAGCCAAAATTCCGCTTGCCTTATCTTTTCCAGAATCAATTCTTTTCTTAAGGGAATTGCAGATGGAAATATCATCAAAAAGAGAATCGTAAAGAAAAAGCTGCTGCGATTCCTGCAAATCGAGGGAATTTTTTTCAATTGTTGATGAAATGCCGCTTATCCTATTATTATCCAAAAAAGAAATTGCACCAAGCCCTACAAAGAGAACAACAATTGTCAGAATCAATGCTTTGAGATACCTGCTTACCATACATAATCACTACTATTAATCTCTTTAAAAAAGCTTGTAAAATAAACAAGCGAAACGAAAAAACCGTAAAAGAAAAGGTAAAAAGCAATCTCAGGCATCCTCCAAATAGAAATTTTATCATTCACAAATTTGTGGCTCACATACACTAAAAAAGAATACAGGATTATTGTGAAAAAATAAAAATAAATGCTTGAATGAAGCGTGGGCAGAGCTGGAAGCAATGCACCAACAGCACCTGACTGGCCAAGCCATGAAAAAACAAAACCAAAATACTGGAATATGCCCTCTATGTTTGCTGAAACTGTCACCACAATAAGCATTATTGCAAGCGCATCAGCAACAAGGGAAAAAGGAAAACTGAACATTCCAAATTCGCCATAAGCAGGATTAAAAATTAATTCAGAATATTTACGAGTATTAACAAATTTTCCCCTGTACCACCTGGTTCTCTGCCTGAACAAATGCGAAATTTTTTTTGGGACATCAGTATAAATTACAGCCTCAGGGCAAGCGGCAATCCTGTAATGATTTTTCTGGAGCCTTAGCGCAATTTCCATATCCTCAGTAATGTTCTGCTCATCATAACCGCCTATATCGCGGAGAACACTGCGCCTGTAAAGGCTCATCGGACCAGGAGTAACCATAATGCCGTTGATTTCTGCAAGAACAGTCTGAAAAAACCCAAATGAAATTAAATACTCAACTTCCTGAATCTTTTCAATGAACTTTTTGGGCTGGTATGCACGCACAAGACCTGTTACCGCACCCACTTGGGGATTATCAAAATAAGGAATCATTTTTTTTAATGCATCAGGCTGAGGAAAAGTATCGGAATCAATTGCCGCAATAATTTCCCCTTTTGCTGCTCTGATTCCATCATTCAATGCAGCTGCCTTTCCTGCATTTTTCTTTTTAAAAATTACTTTAATACCTTTAATGCCTTTCAGGATTTCCGCAGAATTGTCTTTTGAGCCATCATCAATAACAATTATTTCTTTTTTCAGGGGATAATCCATTGCCCTGACCGAATCAACACACATTTGTATTGTTCCAGCACCATTATAATTTGGAATAAGTATTGTTACCGTTGGAAATTTTTTTAGAACTGGTTTTTTGCGTTCCCTGAATTCAAAGTAAGCAAACAGGAAAACACAGTTAATGTAAATGAGAATTATATTGAAAACTATGATTAACCAGAAAACTGAAACAACTTTTACAAGAAAATAAATAAGTCCGATAAGAGCCAGAAAGGCAACAACTGCCCTTGGCCTGAGCTTTGGAATCATTTAAATAATTAAAGAACGAGGAATTATTAACGCTTAGCGTTGGACCCTGCCAAGAAGATCGTTCACTTCACCAATAACGGATTTTGCGTCAGGGTAAATGTTTTCTGCAACAGTAAACGAAACTCCCGCTACCGAATCAAAAGAGTGCGGAATTATTTTTACATTGCCATGTTCAAGTATGACCCTTGGCCTTTCAAGTGAAGCGTCCGGCATTTCAATAAATACTTTTGCATAAAAAGGATCATCCAGTAATTGCTGGCAATCGGCGGTTGTAAGTACTTTGTTTGTTTTGAAATCACCTAAATTGGATTGACATTCAACAACAGAGCCGTTTTCAACAACCCTTGCAACGGAAATAAGCCCTTTTTGTTTTGCAACAAAAAGAGTTGAGTAAAGTACAAGCGGAGTTGCCATGAAACTGTTTTCAGGACCCTGCTGAACAAAAGCAGGAGAAATAATAAATGAATCATAACCCCTTAATTCACCAAAAAGAATTTGGGGTTCATCAACATTTGAAACAAATTCTATTCCATCTTTTACAACAGAATATTTGTATTCTGAAAAATCAAGGTTTGTGAAAATAAATACTGCAAGAAGAATTACCAGAACCGCAATAATTGCTGTTGCGTAAAAATAAATTTGTTTGTTCATGCAAAAAATATTGTGGAAAAAGGTTTAAAAAATAAATGATAATTTTGGGTTTTTAAAAAAAAAGAGAAAAGAGGATTTGGCGATTAAGCCAAATCACTCTTCATAGAACCTGGCTTAAGCCAAGTCCCATGATTCAATGTCTTGTATCAGTTCTTTAACAGCGCTAACTGTTTCCTGAGCTGTGTATCCAGCAACGTAGACGTCGCCCGAAGCACCAACTTCAGCAATTGGCTCAACACCAGGAGCTGTCAATCTGTCTGCAAGGCTTGATGCCAAGCTGTTGACAAGGTGTCCACCAATGAGGATGTTTGGTCCTGTTGGGTTATCCACATCGAGGTAGACCAAAGGATTTTTCACAGCTGCTGGGCTCTTATAGCTTGTTGGGTTAGCTGTACAAGCGACTGCGCCGTCTGCTCCAGCAATACTACATGATCCTCCGTTAGCTGCTTCAACAGTTATCTCAGTTCCTGAGTCTGTTGTTCCTGTTTCGCCTACTCCAAGAGTGAGTGTTTCTCCGCCTGAAACGGATCTCTCAACTTCTTTTCCGTAAACGATTATGTCTACTTTCTCTGCTGTCTGAGGCATACTTACCTTTACACCAGCGTCTGTGTCTACTAACCAGATTTTTGACCCGTTATCCGAGTATCCTGCTTGTAGGTAGTTAGACTGTGTACCTGCTGTCAGATTCCATGTTGGTGCACCAAGGTATGATGCATCGCTTGCATATGCAGAGAGGTTTGTCGACGGGAATGATCCAATTGTGCCTCCATCGATTGTATCGATGTAGACATTGAAGTCTTCTGTCTGTGCTGTATCAGCTGCTGAATTAACCTGGAACTCTGCAACAATGTATGCTTCTGAAGCATTGAACATTGTTGAGTTGTTGAAATCTGTGTCTTTAGGCACGTAGTGTCCGTAGACCCAAGTTGTTCCGTCTTTTGCAATCTCGTTAGCAACTGTTCCTCCAGCGTATATTCCTCGAATGCCTGCTGTTTCCGTGTATGTTCCGTCGTCGTTAGGGACTCTTGAACCAAGGAATGTTACAGCGTGGCTGTTCTGGATTGTTGTAGAGATTACATCCGCGTCCAACAAGAACCAGAGGTTACTGGTTACTGCTGAACCGTCGTTGTATCTAGCTGCGTAGAATACATCTCTGCTATTTGTTGTAGAACTGTCTCCGTCCGAGTAGAAACCTACTGTTCCTGCGTTTCCATCAAAGGTTACGTTGTTTGTCAGAGCGAGCAGACCGTATGATGCGTCTGTTGTATCTCCTGCTGTGTTAAACACCCATGTGGATGCACTGCTGTCAACTCCTTCTCTGATGTCAACTACTGCGTCAACAGATACAATCATGGAATTTGCATTTGCACCAGCAGCTGTTGTGATATTTGCATCCTCAACAGTATAGGTTACACCATCAATTGTGAAGGTATCTTTGTCCATGACGTTTATATCTGCAAGACCACCGAAAATTTGGCCAACTCCACCAACAAGAATTGTTCCGTTAGCATCGTTTGCAAGACCATTCGATGTACTTGAGATAGTCCACAGTCTTCCGTTGACATAGTCGCCTGTTGCTACAAGCAAGTTATAGTCGTAGGCTCCTGTTTTCTGGGTAGCTGCTGATCCGGATGTAGCGTATCTCATTGATGCCCAGAAGTCCTGGCCGTCAAATTCAAAGTTTGTTCCGGTGTTTGTGTCTCCTACTTTCTGGTAGAAAGGCACAATCTTTTCAGCATCGTCATCGTCTCTGTACTTAATAGCACCTTTAGACTGAACGCTTTTACCGATTTCAACAGTTGTTTTTTCCTCGTCTCCTTCGAAACCAAGGAACTCTACTTTTGCGTAGTCCTTACCTTGTGTTCCTTCAGGGAGTGATTCAAGGAATGATGCTGTTGTTTTTTCTCCGCCGGTAATTGACTGTCCTGCTCTTGAAGCATACAGTGGACCGAGGTCGAATGAACCATTGTCAGGATCTGACCAGAGTTCTGCGCTGTTCGAGATTTTTATACTGTACAGCGAGTTTACGTCACCTGTTCCTGTAGTTATTGTAGCGATATAAGGTTTTGATCCTGTGTGTGATGCATCGTATGGGTATATAGCCTGATCATAGAGCTCCACAGTATCTGTTCCTTTTGTTACTTCAACGTAACCAACGCCTGTTGTTGATCCAACAGCAACTGTGTCAACAAAGAGGTTGCTTGCGAGTGCATCATCCTGATCTGCGTCGTTGAAGACATCCTTCATGTTCTGACCATCGTTGACTGTCTGTGTATCAATTAGGTTTCCTTCAGCATCGTAAAGCTCGAAGGTTACTGTGTAGTCTGTTGCAGCACCTGTCTGAACAATCTGCACAACCTTTACGGTTACTTCTTCTCCAGCATAGAGACCGTCACCGACAAGGCCTTCAATTACTTCGCCTTCGCTATACCTTTCCTTAGCTGAAGATTTCACAAGCTTTACATACTTTGTACTTCCTGCTGTGAATGTAGCTGAACTAAGTTCGTATTCTTCACCGAAGAAAACTAACTTAACATCATCATCTGAACCGTCGGTGAATGATGTTGATCCAAGATCTATACCGTTAGTTGAGGATCCTACAGTTACTATATAAGCGAAGTCTCCTGCACCAGCTATTTTTCCGACAAGGTCTTTTGTGTCTGAACCTTTATCAAACAATGCATCAAAGTTAACACCGATTTTTTCCTGAACAGTCAAACTATTCCTAGCATTTGACTGATCCCCATTGTTAACTTTCTGTGTTATTGATGCGTTGTATAGGTGTGGCAGCTGTGAATCAGACAGTGCGTTTGCATCGTGTGATCCATCAAGACCAGCATTAACTTCTACGATTGTTGTTGATGAACCCATAGAAACCTGATACCTTTTTGTTCCTGCACCGAATGTTACTGTTCCGCCAACTGTTACGTCAACTGTCAAATCTGACAGATCAACATCAGCTGTTCCGTCTCCGCTTGCTCCTGTTGGAGTTGCGCTGACGCTTTTTGTTGTTGCTGCTTTTTCAGCAATCTTTGCGGCAAGATTTCCTGCCCAAACTGCATCTGATAATGCAGCTTCTGATCCAATTACAATGTTCACTCTTGGTGAGCCATTGCTATTGTAGATGTCATCTTTTGTTACGCTGGTTGCTGACACAATAGGAGCTATTGCTGTTCCGAGCAATGCCGCACCTGCTGCGATAGCCACCAACTTTTTTACATTAAAGCCTTTCATCTTTTGTTTCACCTCACTAATGTACATGTACACCGCGACTATGCATATGGCATAGCCAGATGTAGGCTCTTATATTGAATTGCTCACTTTATTTAAAAAGCTTTCGGTTTCGAAGAAACCCTATTAAGCCTCTATTAAGAAAATAAGGCAAAATTTAAGGCTTTTGAGGAAGCCTCTATTGACAATAGACGAACCCCTTCAAAAGGCTTTTTTCAGCCATTATTCCCTAAGCAATAAAGGGTTGAATAAGAATATAAAGGGAGGGTTTTTTCGTTTATTGGCTATCTTTTGAAGTGTAAAGGCTTTTTGAGAATTCGTTGAGCTCATCCTTGCTCATTGACCTTAGCATGGCATTATTATAGGAGTGAATCATCTCGGACATTTCCATAAGCCCGTCCTGAAGATCATCCATTGAAAGCACAACCTTTTTGGGTCTTAGGACCTCTACTGAGCTTGGGCCATAGAAATACATGAATTTAACCAATTCCGTGAAATCCTTGGCGCTTATGTTCAGTTCAAGGTAAGAGGTAAGGGTTCCGTCCTCTTCTATTGGTTTTGCCCTGTAAACAGCGTAAATAGTATACCCCTTTTCGCCCTTGAGTTTTTTCTCAAGCTCGTCCATTTTTTTATTTAAAAAATCCTCTTCAATGGCTCTAAACTCAATAATTGCTTTAATCCTGAGATCAAAAGGATCTTTTTCCTGTATTTCCTTGCGCCTCATAACCGCTTCTTTGATGTTCTCCACAAGAGAGTATTTTTGCGGGTAACCATCAACCTTGACAACCTTGAGTTTGAGCATATGCTTCAGGTTATCATTAAGCTCATCAAAAGGAACCTCAAGAAGCTTATTGAGTTCATCAACAGTTTTCGGGGAATCCAGAATTGTGATTGCAATTTTTTTCTGTAAAGGGTTGAAAAATTTAGCCATACAAAGTCACGTGTTTTTTCTTTATTTTTCTATTTACCAAATTTATTTACTCAGTTTTTTTCTCATTATTTTTTCTCTTTATTATTTCTTTAATATATAAGATATATAAAATAACCCACGGTCACGAAAGTTGTTTAAAATCCATTATCCAAAAAAATAATTATGAAAGAATTCAACCTTGATCTGCAAATGCACGGACTTTATGCAGGCGGGGTAAGCAAAGAAATGACAATACCTGTAATGGCAGAACAATCAAAAATCAAAGGACTTGATGTTCTTGTTACAGCAGATATTCTCCACAAAAACTGGTTCCAACACGTAAAACAAAATCTTGTTGAGGAAAGCAACGGCACATACAAAGACACATTAGGAAAATGCAATTTTATAATTGGCGGAGAAGTTGAGGACAATAAAAGAATCCATCATCTTTTTTATCTGCCAAGCATTGAAGCTGCGCAGGAGCTCCGTGAAAAATTTTTGGGAAAAGGAAATCTGGATTGCATTCTCTGTGGAAGACCACAGCTTAGGCTTACTGCAGAAGAAATAGCTGAAAGAGTTATTGAGGCAGGCGGGCTTTTCGGACCGGCACATTCATTCACACCATACACAGGAATATTCGCATTTTATGATTCGTTAAAAGATGCTTACGGAGAAATGCATAAACATTTGCAATTTATAGAATTAGGGTTAAGTGCGGATACAGATATTGCAGATACCATAAGCGAAAATCACAGTTACAGTTTTTTATCAAGCAGCGATGCACATTCCCCGTGGCCACACAGAATCGGCAGGGAATTTAACAAAATAAAAATGAGCAACCCGAATTTTAAAGAACTGAAAAAAGCACTTACTGAAAAAGAAGAAAAAATGATTACAATGAATGTTGGATTAAATCCAAAAGAAGGAAAATATCACTGCACCGCATGCAACTCATGCTTTGCAAAATACAGCCTTGAGCAGGCTGAAAAAAATAAATGGAAGTGCACAATGTGCAAAGGACAAATCAAGCGCGGAGTCAGGGACAGAATAAAAATTCTTGCTGACACAGAACCAGGCATACACCCAAAATTCAGACCGCCGTATGTACACTCGCTTCCGCTTGCGGAAATAATACAACAAACACTAAAAGTTAAAGGAATAAATACAAAAAAAGTTCAACAGAAATGGAAAGAATTCACCTCGCATTTTGAAAACGAAATTTATGTTCTTACTGTTGCAAAAAAAGAAGAACTTGATGAAGTTGATCCGCTGATAGCAAGCAAAATAATTGCATTCAGAAACGGATGGGTACATTATATTCCAGGCGGCGGCGGAGACTATGGAAAACCGATTATATGCGATTCAAAGGCAGAATTTGAAAAGAAAAAAATAGAATTCAAAAACGAAATTGAAGGAATATCGGACCACATTGTCCAGACAAAAATAAAAAATTATTAAAAAAAAATTATCGGACGTAACTCAGTTCATCCTGTTCATCAGAAACATCATCAAGCTGTTTTGCGAGTGCGGAAAAGGTCTTTTCTATTTCCTTTGATTCTTCATCCATCTTTTTCATTTCAAGTTCAAACCCATATTTTTTTATAAGCAATTCAAGAATTTTTTTTGCTGCACCAGGATCGCCATAAACGAGCCTTGCATTTGTTTCACCCATTAAACATACACCCTGCATGCCCTCATCTTTTCCTAAACCAACAAGCAAACCCGCTGCACCGCTAATCAAACCTACAGGCCTATCATTAACCGCGCCAAGTGTTTTCCATTCATCAAGAAGCTTCTGATCCGAAGCAGCAACAATTACTCTAGGTTCGGCATGCATTCTCTTTTCACCGACATTAATACCCGCAAGAGTACAAATTTTTGTTACCCCCATTTCCTTAAGCGCAGAAATAATTGATGATGAAAAATCATAATGTTCAGCTGAACCGTTTCTCATATCAAGGGAAGGCTGAACCGGACCAGAAAGAAAAAGATAATCCTGCCCATTAACAGAATAATGAAAAATTTCATCCTTAATCAAATCAACAAGACCTTTTTTTGTTTGTACACTTGGCGGAAAAGAATCAGATGTTATTTCCGCAATTTTTTGAGCTTTAAGTTGTTTGAGCATATAATCAACACAAATTTTTCCAACAAGTCCAATGCCTGGAAGGCCTGTAAAAATTACAGCATTGTTGAATTTTTTGTTTTTAATGAATTTTATTTGGGTTACCATCAGTTCTCCACCTTCACATAAGATGCTTTTCCGCCATTGGATGAAATCTCAGAAACTATTGATTCCGAAAAACTTTTCAGTAATTTTTCAGCGGACTTATAATCAGTTGAAGAAACTTTTACACTGTAATTTCCTGAACCCTCATAAAAAATCCCAACATCTTTTCCTGATTTTTTTTCGGCGGCAATAAGAACTGTTTTAATTGAATCAACTCCGCTAGAACCTGGAATGGATATTGTAAGACGCCCTCTAACGATTTTTACAGGAAGCTCGTAATTTTTATTGACAAGATCCACAAGAGCACTAAGCCATTTTTTAGGAACACCTTCAGCAGCAGACTCTCCATGAATTATTATTGCCTTAAATCCTTCATAAACAGAATCATACTTTTCAATAAGATGATCTGCAACCTGTTCCCAAACAGCATCAGGGTCTTCCTTTAATTCCTCAGCAAGAAGATCAATCATTTTCTGTGCTCTCTTAGATTGTTTGTATTCCTCTATTTTGGATCGCTGTAAATTTGCGGAAACCTTTGTAAGTGAAACATCAACATGATTCTTTTCAGAATTAACACCAGTAACTTTTCCTGCTCTTATTTGCCCTTCTTTAACAAAATTCCTAATATTCTTTACCCAGCTACTGCTAACTTCAGAAATGTGAATAAACCCCTGCAAACCCTCATATTCAATGAGATCCATGATTGCACCATAGTCCATTACCTTGACTATTTTTCCGATTACAACTTCACCCTGTTCAGGAAATTCAACCATATCAAATCACTCAAAAATCTTCAAAATCTTTGTTTTTACCTTAATCTTAGAAGCCCTTGTTTCGGCCAGCACGGTGTTACATGCAAGGCACTTCACCTTTGTTGACGCGGCACTGAAAACATTCTGTTCGTTCCCACAGCCAGGACATTTAAGGCGATAAAACCTTGTTTTTGGCTTGGGGATAAGATCATTAACGTTAATCATCACAATGCCTCCACAAATTTCTTTTCAGAAAGAAGTTTCATAATCTTAAGAGGCAAATCCACGACCTCACCTTTCTTGTAAGGGCCATATTCATTCATATCAGTCCCAATAAACTCGGGAATGTCTGAAAGAACTCTCACTGAAAGATTATTTAAATCCTTGCCTTCTTTGGAAGAACCGGCCTTTGACGCAAATACTCCATCAACAAGATCAGTATGTTTTTTCATGATGGAAAAAATTTCTTTGAACATTTTCTTCT
>PCWY01000045.1:15788-28732 GCA_002762975.1 Candidatus Diapherotrites archaeon CG11_big_fil_rev_8_21_14_0_20_37_9
GAGTCATCTATCTCGGATGTTCTTGATGCAACCAAAACAGCATTCAGAATTTTTTTCACCCGCATTGAAAAAATTTCCTCGACCATTTTTTTCAAATTAGAAAAATCTCTTGTTTTAGCAGAAGAAAAATCCTTCAGCGAATCCAGATAATCTTTTTTTTCGGCAGACAAAAACTCACTCAACGAATTATAAAATTCAGAATCAACCTGTACAAGCTTGGATGAGTTTCGCTCAAGCCTATGAATACGCCTAATTTCATCATAAGAAAGTTCCATCAAACCAACTCCCCTGATTTTCTTGCAAGTAAATAAAAAGCAACAAAAGAAGGAACAGAAAATGATTCATTTTCAAAAGGACCAAACCAATTACCATTAAGATAAAATTTAGGACAAGATACATTTGCAAGGCCAATTTCTGAATCACTCATTACAACAGAATCCTTAAGCGGATCAAAAGAATTAAGTTCCTCAAAAGGAATGCGGACTGCACACAAACCAGTTGACCCGTGAATTGTTTCAGGAACCCGAATGATTTTGTTAATATCAACAGAAGTCTGCCTGTCAACATCAAGCGTTTCGGATTCCGCAAGATAATTCAAAACAGAACCCCAAAACTTTTCCCCTTTAACACCTGGCACAGACAACAAAAACCCCTTTTCAGTAGTACTAATTATATTGTCTTTTTCTTTTAAGATTTTCTCAGCCGCAGAATTCCTAACAGAACCTGCAACCGCAATCTTTGACACATTCCCCTCATCCAAAAGCGATTCAATTCCATCAAGAAGTTTTTTCTGCCAACCTTTCGCAACAGACCTTTTTGGACACAAAAAAAACTTTTTATCAGGATAAAACCCACACATCTTGAAATCAAGATTTGTCGCAGTTAAATAATCTAAAAGTTCAAGCCTCGCGCCTTTTGAAAGATCCTTGATTTTATTTCCGCGGACATGAATATGATATCCTTTGCTACCTGAAAAATTAATTGCAACACCTTCACCAAAACCAAAATCAGTATCAATAATTTTCAACAGTTTTTTTGTCTGAATTTTTGTTTCGTTAAGGCACTCAGGACAAACCCATTCTTCGATTTTTAATTTACGGGAACCACATTCAACACATTCACCTGGACTTCCTTTCCCAGAAGCCGAACAATCAAAACAGATCCAGGAATCGTGTGACATTTTACATGAAGTGGGGATATCATCAGCATCAAATTCATAAATTAAATCAGCGTCAATAAAAGTTTTATTTTCCATTGGTCTTGCTGAAGGAAACTCATAACGTGCAGAAGAATACGAAATATAAAAAGGAACTTTATCCCTCAAAAAATTATTCATTTGATTAGCCGACCTGAATTCCAAATGCCTAGACGAAATTTTTTTACCGAATTCGCCAAAACCGAATTCTCTTTTAGATATATCCGGAACAGAGTCTACAGAAACAGAAGTATAGTATTCCTTCAAAAGCCCCCTCAAAAACCCCTCAGACATAGTATAGTTGGCTTACAAAACTGCTTTAAATAGAACAATAGAATTATTTAAAAAAAAAGGAAAAAGTAAAGGCTCAAAAGCCTTTACTTCTTTTTAGCTGCTTTCTTTCTTTTAGCAGGTTTCTTAGCTGCTTTTTTCTTTACTGTTTTTTTAGCTGCTTTCTTAACTGTTTTCTTAGCTGCTTTTCTCTTCACAGTTTTCTTAACTGTTTTCTTAGCTGCTTTTCTCTTCACAGTTTTCTTAACTGTTTTCTTAGCTGCTTTTCTCTTCATTGCCATTTCACTTCACCTCCGCGAAATTTTTTGTTAACATAAACTCATGCAAAAAAATATTTTTTTGCTAAAAAATTTATCTATTACAAGACTTTTGTATTATATAAAGTTTACCAAAAGTAAAAAAAGTCTGAGAAAAAAAATAATTTGCAAAAAAAAATATAAAAAAAATAAATATTTACAAAAAAAAGATTGTAAAAAAAATAAATTAAAAAAAATGTAGATTACATTAAAAAAGTAAAATGAAATGAGAAAATACAAAAAAAATAAAGAAAATTAAAAAAGATAAAATTAAAATAAAACTAAAATAAAAAAACAGATTAATTTAATTTTTTATTTTCTGAATCTATTTCGTTTTCTTGTTCTGATTCTTCTTCAGCAGAATCAGCAACTGAATCTTTTTTGAAAAATTCTCTGGAATAAAACTGAACCGGGTGCGATACCCTGCACTCGGCAACGCACAGATTATAGGATCTCATTTTATCACAACTTGGAGAATTGTATGCTTTTCCTTTAACACCTGCAATACGTTCAACCTGATATCTTGTAACACGCTCATTGAAATTCGGGGTTTGCCTAAACAAATCAATAAGCTTTTCAGATTCCATGCCTACTGAAGCAGCAAATGCCGCAAAAACAAATCTGCCTGAATGGCTGACATTTGCGCCTGAGATAAGATCTGAATAAATTTTTGCCATACAAGGCGGAAAATATTCAGGCGCAATTTCCCCGAAATCTGTTTTTGAATAAATTCTTTTTGCCGCATTTATGAAATCAGCCTCAATGCCGGAAGCGGCAGAAGTAAATGAATCCGGAATTCCTTCAACAGGCGCGGGAAGTGAATCTATTAATTGTTGTCTAACCAACATAGAAATAAACATTGCAAAATCATTACGAGTTAGAAAAACTTTCCCAGTTGAAACTTTTGAATTAACAAGCTTTGTGAACTGAAGAGAAAGTTCTGGTTTCAGGTAATCGGCAACAGGAATTTCCGCAAAAAAATCCCCTTCATCAGAAAGAGTAATCCTGATTCCAAATTCAGAAGCAAGATCTATAAGCACATCATCCTTATCGGCCTCAAGATGTTTGAATACAACCGAAGAAACCATGTTGCAGAATTTTCTTGTTAATTCAAATTTATTTATTATTGAAACAAGAATTTTTGAAACAGGAAAAGCCATTATTTCGTTTAACATAAGTTCTTTTGAAGACAGGATTTTCGGATCGTATTTTTCGTCTGCATATGCAGATGAAACCATTGCCACTGCGCGCAGCAACACTTCAACAGGAACATCCTCAAGATTGAAACCTGAATTTTTTACAATTGATTTTGCAACATCAGAAAAAGGATATTTTCTTGCAAAATCCAGTTCTTTTTCATCAAATGAAAACATGGGCATCACAATAGCATGTGTGCAAGATAAAATCTGATTTCGCTGCTTCCGATAAGGTAGGTGACTTTCATTGGTGAATCAGATTTGAGTTCAAGCACAACATCAGAATCAGGATTAGCCTGCTTCACAATATTCTGCAAAAAACCCAAAGAATATTTTGAAACAACATCCTGAGTCGACTTAACCTTCACAGCCTTTGAATAGGAAGAAGCATTAAGTACACCTGCAGAACCTTTTGCTTCAAGGTAAAATTTGTCCTTCTTAATCAACAGCATTACACTTGAACTGAAAAGCGACGCATCCTTAAGAGCCTCCTTAAGCACCCTTGCATTTATTTCAACCTTTACATCATAATCAATTTCAGGAATCTTGAGATCATCATCCGAAACATCTATCAAAGGAAGCTTAAATGCCCTATCAAGTTCTCCTTTAAGGTTAATTTTCAGTTCAGAATCGGTAAGGCCGAGTTTTAATGAGTCACCTTGAAGCGACCTTGAGACAATTTTGCTCAGTTCAACAAGATTAACCCCTACAAACGCAGGTTCAATGGAATAAGAATCGAAAACTTTTTTATCAATGAAATAATCCACAAGGACAACCTGACTAGGATCAACCGCCCTGAAATGAATCCCCTTATCATTAAACCTGAAATTGCCTTCAGGAATAAAAGAAGAAATGGCATCAATGCTTGCCTTAAGAAAATCCACATTGTTAAGTTCAATCATCTTGTTCCCCCAAAAGAAAAGAATGCAGCTATTTGTTTAAATCCTTTTATGCCATTTGTATACATTATGAAGCGCATTTACCTCGGAGCGGACCATGCAGGTTACAATTTGAAAGAAAAAATCAAAAAATACCTGCTGGAAAATGGCTTTGTAACCGATGACCTTGGAACATATTCAGAGAAATCTGTTGATTACCCTGAATTCGGAGTGAAAGTCGCAAAAGAAGTTGTAAAAGATAAAAGATCACTTGGAATAATAGTCTGCGGAACAGGAGTAGGCATATCAATAGCCGCAAACAAGGTTAAGGGCGCAAGGGCCGCTAACTTATCCGATGAAAAAACAGCAGCACTTGTACATGAACACAATGATGCAAACATCCTTGCTTTTGGTGCGAGGGTAATTACATTTCCAAAAGCAAAAAAATTAATTGAGGCATTCTTAAAAGCAAAACCAAACAAGGTTGCAAGGCATAAAAGAAGGGTAAAACAACTCAATAAACTTTGAAAAATAAAAAGACAAATACAATGGAAAAAATAAAATCCGGGATTATTGGATTTATTGGGTATTTATTATCTCCGCTTTCATTTTGGAATGACCTTTACATCAACCTACTCCTTGCTTATACCATGACACTACCAATAGGATTTATTCAAAAAAATCTTTTTTTCCATGCAATTATAATATCCTACTGGATAACGAACATAGCGGGCTTTGTTTTAATGCATTAGCGTATACACTGCTAATTGCAGGGCTCGTGTATTTCAAAATTCTGCAATTTCCAACAGAATATTTCAACTAAGAGTATAGAAAATATTAATCAGATTCTATTCTTGGCGCGAGGAAATATTTCAATGAACCTTCGCCAACTGAATACGATATTTCTACAGGCGCGTTTGATTTTAAACTTAATTTTATTAGCGTATCACTTGAAGCCGCCTTTACAACACTCACAAGATAATCAAGCGGAAACATCGCCCTTGTTTCCTGATTGGCTTTTAATGAAACAATTTTATCATCGCTCTGGCTGAAAATATTCTCAAGATTTCCTTTACTAGAATTCGCCTTCACAACAAAAGAATCATTTTCAACAGCAAGTATAATATGCGTTGATACAAGAGCAGCATCCTTCAGACTGTCCTGCAAAACACTTGCATGCATTTCAATAGAAGCATCAAAATCAATCTTCGGCAAAGGAAGTTCAGCCTGCGAAATGTCCACAAGAGGCACAGAAAAGGTTCTCTTTGAAGCACCAACAAAACTCACATTAAGCTTTGATTTATCGCTTTCAAGAACAAGATGTAAAGAATCCTTTGCCTTCGCCCTAGAAAGAACTTGGTTGAAATAATTCAAATCAACGCCGATTTTCAATTCCTCATCAACTTTATATTCTTTAAATGCCTTTTTTGGCAAATTGAAATCAACAAGCGAAATCTGACTTGGATCTGTAGCCTTGAGGCTAAGCCCCTCTTTACTTATAATAAATTCTGCCTCGCTCACGAGAACAGCAACACCATCAACAAGTTTTTTAAAACTCGTTGCATCTTCCAAAAAAAGTTCCATTCAAAAACACCTAAATATACCCATACAGATTAGTTTAAATAAATCACCCAAAAATCAGCTTCGGGAGGTCATCAAATAAAATCAACTTCAGATGACCAATAAAGGGAATATGAAAAACATACTCTCCGATAAGACTCTTTACAGGCACAGGATATAGGGAAATGCAATTGTAACCTGAAGGAGTTTGCCTGCAATCCTCATCAATAACAGGGTTATTGTCTCCAAAAGTAATCAAAAATGCACCATCAGGAGCATTAAGCTTTAGAACAGCCCTATGAATAATATCCTGATGTCTAAGAGCTGAATTGTAAACCACAATAGGACCACTTGAATCAAACAAATATTCTTTGTTGTTTATTTTTATTGCCGCCTGCCTCAGACCCTTTTCAGTTTGCGCGTAACCGAATTCCGCATACTCGGAAACAAGCCTGTTGCCAACAGGAAAATCGACATTAACCTCAGCAACATCAATCTGATTAGTACCCTTAAGCACAACAACATCACCTCTATAAAGCACTGGCTCCATTGAACCTGAATACACAATCACAAGAGGTGCTGATGTGCCAAGAATAAAAACAAAAATAAAATTATAAAGAATGAATGCGAAAAGGAAAGCAAAAAAAATGTCAACAACAGTTTCAATTACCTTATTTTTTCCAGGATTAATGATAGGCATAACATACAAATCAACATAAGTAAAAGGATCAAGCCACTTGAGCTTTTCCCTGATGCCTTTTGAATCCATAAGAATAAATTAGTGCAAAAAGAATTAAAAAAAGAAAGAACTGCAAAGCGAATTCTTTTCTTTTTTAGTGCAGGTTTTTTCGTTTCTTTAAGAAAAGAAAAAAGTGCGTTTACTTGAGCGCTTTCTGAATTTTCTTATCTATATCATCGATTTCTGCTTCGACTTTTTTTGCAGCTGCTTCAAGAGCTTTTTTTGGCGAACCGCTCTTTACTCTAAGAACAAACCTTGCGCCCTTATCTGCAGGATGATCAAGAATATAAGAAACATACTCAACACTCTTGTCCTCAAGAAGCTTTTCCTTGAGAAGACTTGGATAAGTGTATTTCTGGTCTTTAAACCTGAATTCTGCAAAATCTTTTTCGTTTCTTATTACCTCAATTTCCATTTTTAACTCACCTCAAAAGATAATCGCTTGAAATTTTTCTCATTTCAGTACTTCCTGTTGCAGGATCCCTAAGCTGTTCATTCACAAGAACAAGCGGCTTTCTTGACCTTACACCAAAAGCCTTAATCACTCCAAGATTCGGAGAGCTCTTTGTTTCGATTTCAATACCATAGGAATGTGCATCAAGAACCTTTGCCTTGATTATATCCCCTACTCTATAAAGATCCTCTGCATGCTCAACAAACTTGTTGTCAAGATTTCTGACAAACATCAAACCGTCCTTGTTGTTCACAAGAAGCTTTTCGTCGTTCCTTTCAGCCTCAAAAATTTCCACAAAAATAACTGATGATTTAAGCATTGCAATTCTGCCAATAACAACAGAACCCCTTGTGATGGCACTTGTATCCCTTGCAACCTTACTTACATTGGCTTCGTGGGATTGCTCATCAAGATTCTTAAACCCTATAGAGTCAGAAAAAACCTGACCATCCGAATCAAAAGCATTCATATTTGGCACAAATTCCTCTTCAAAACTCAAAAAACTACCCGGATAAACCATCTCTTGTTTTACCATAAAAAAATCGCCTCAATTTCAACTATAACTAAGAAGAATTCCCTAGAAATGTATTTAAATTACTATACCATATTGGCTATATGGTTCTCGAATCCTTATTAAGCAGCAAAAGCGCGAAAAAGCACCCTGTAACGCTTTTTTTCATGGCTTTCATTGTCGCAACAATAGGCATGCTAATCGCATATAACTCCTTTCCCGGAAGCAGCTCTGTTCTTGCAATAGCATTTGTGGCTGTTGCATTCATGCCTATAATGCACACTTTGTTTAGAGACGAAGAAGAACAGGAAATAGATGAATCAAATGTGCCATTTGCATTCATTTCAACACACTTTGAGGTAATTCATATTTACTCATGGATATTCCTAGGCCTTATAGTTGCATCGGCATTCTGGTATGTTGCACTGCCAGAATCCAATGATGATTGCTCCGGATTTGGATGCTTATTGCCTGAAAAGGGAAAAGTGTTTGCCGAACAGAAAAGAACCTACACAGGCATAACAGGAAAGATTGTCGGCGAATCTGAATGCTTTAATACAGACACAAAAAGTTTCAGCAATTGTTTCATGCTCATTTTCACAAACAACACAGGGGTAATGATACTTGCAATAATATTCTCATTCATCTGGGGCGCAGGCGCAATATTCCTCTTAGGCTGGAATGCCTCAGTTGTCGGCTTTTTTATTGGAAGCGAAGTAACTGCAAAAAGCCTTGAATCCGGATTGGCAAGGGCAATAAGTTATCTGCCACATGGAGCACCGGAAATACTTGCATACTTTTTAGCAGCAATAATAGGCGGAATAATATCCGCAACAATTTCAAAACAAAAATTCAGACCACATGAACTAAGAATCATATTTGTTGACACAATTTTGCTAACATTACTTGCAATAATAACCCTTTTCATAGGCGCGTTCATAGAAACAGCGGAAATATTCGGTTACCTTGACTTTGCATTACTCGGACTCATAGCACTTGCAGTATTATACATGGTGCTTTACATTCCAAACATAAGATACCACATAAACAAAGTGAGAAACTAAAAAAAATAGCATAAAAAAAATAATTATTTTTTCGCTTTCTTAAGGAACTCTTTCAGCATCGGCTCATACTCCTTAAAAAGCGTAGCCATATCATTCTTCGAAAGATTTCTTGTTGAAAGGGACTGCGCAAGCTCAGTTAACTCAAGAGGCAAAATAAATTTGGTGCTCTTGCCTTCACCAAGTTTTTCAAGCGCCCTGATATAATAATAAGAAATTGCCTTGTCGCCAAGATTTTCCGCGGCTGCCTTGATTGCCTCAATTTCTGCCTGCTGTCCTTTTGCGCGTTCCATCTGCGCAAGCTTCTCCTGAACAGCCGCTTTCTGCGCGTGCATTGCCTGTAAAACAGTTTGAGGAATCTGAATATCTTTTATAGTAGCTTCCTCAACTCCGACACCCCATTTTTTTGAAATTCTTTCAAGTTCCTTTTTCAAATCAGCATTCAGTTCATCAACCTGTGAAATAAGCGCATTAAGATCAAGCGAACCTGCCTTGTTCCTGATTGTGCTGATTACAAAAAGCTCTGCAGCCCTGACATAATCATCAACTTCAACAATACTGTTCACAACAGATGCACTGTCCTTATTCACTTTAAGGTAAATCACAGCATCGATTGTGACTTCCACATTGTCCTTTGTAACAACATCCTGCCTTGCAATGTCAATTGTTTTTGTTCTAAGATCAACCCTTGAAGCGGACTCAATAGGCGGGAAAATAACTGTCCAGCCAGGACCTGCAACCCTCGTTACTTTTCCAAAAGTGAAAATAACGGCTCTTTCATAATCCTTCAATTGCACAATATAGTCATACCTTGCAATCAGGTAAAGGACAATTATTGCAAAAACAACAAGACCCCAGTTATTGGTAATAATGTCAATGTTCTGAATAAGGATAAAAATGAACAAAGCAACAGCTATTACAAGCACAAGGAAAATAACTGATTTTGTCGTATCTGCAGCCATTATAACACGTATGATAGTTTCTTTTATATATAAATTTTTATATTGGTTAATCCATATAAATAGTTCAGGGGAAAAGCCATGGCAGAAGGAGAATTTTACCTAGTAGTTTGCGTTGACAGAGACAATGATCTTGGCAAAAAGGCAAACGTACAGGGACCTGTAATAGGCAGAGAAAACTGCATAAAAGCCGCGGCAAAACTTGCAATACAAGACCCAACTGATTCTGATTCAAATAGCATTTTCGGCGCAGTGAAAAAATTTGATGAAGTAAAGAAAAAAATGCGGGCAGAAGTAGCAATTCTCACAGGATACGGTAAAACAGGCTTCGAATCAGACAGAAAAATCAACCAGCAGCTTGAAGCAGTTCTTGAACAATACCCGATAACAGGATTTGTACTTGTAACGGACGGCGCTGAAGATGACCAGATAATTCCCGTTCTACAAAGCAGGGCACCAATAATTTCAAAAGAAACGATTATTGTAAAACAAGCATCAGAAGTTGAAAGTACCTATTACACAATAAAGCAGGCATTAAAAGACCCGGATTTTGCAAGAACATTCATCCTCGTACCTGGAGTAATTGTACTGCTTTGGGGAATCCTCGCATTCCTTGGATCTGAAAAACTGTTCTTCCAGAGCATGCTCCTTGTCGTTGGCTCATACCTCATACTTAAAGGAACAGGAATAGAGGAAAACATTGCAAAAGCAACAGGAAGCGTAACAAAAAGCCTTTCCTTACAAAGAGTCAGTTTTCCTTTTTACCTTATGACAATACTCCTTTTCATAATCGGCATATACGCAACATACTTGGAGTTCAGTTTAAACGGCAAAAGCATATTTGACAAAAGCCTTGTTGCAATCGGCCAATTGCTTTTATTCCTCGCGCTTACAAGCATATCGTTTGTAATAGCAAAAAGCGTAGATGCAATCCAGCTCAAAAAAGCATATTATATCAGAAAATACTTCCTTTCAGGATCGGCAACACTCATACTATGGTTCATCCTTGAGGCGGGAAGAAAAGTAATTGTCGGAGAACCTTATGCGGATCTCACCTGGTTCGGACTCAATGTAGTAATAAGTTTTATACTCGCACTAATAGCATACAGGGTTTCCAAAATACTTGACCTTACAAAAAAAATCACAAAATTATTAGTTGGTTTGCCGGTTTATTCAAAAGACGGAAAATGGCTTGGCTCGGTTGAATCAATAAAACCAAAAGATGAAATAGCATACAAAAACAACAAAACCAAAAAAAACATTTCAATAAAATCAGGGCAATTTGTTCTCAATGAAGGAAAAATAATAATAAATTGAACACCAATTAATTAGAAAATGGCATTCGCCAGCGCATGAAAGCAATGGGTTTCCAATCGTTTAATTGGAATGTCTTCTCAAGTAATAGAAGATTTCACCCTGTCGTTAAAAAAGTTCAAGGTCTGCGAATGTTTTTACCCTTGCCTTTTTATTGGTTGGACTGTAAAAAGTTTCTAAACCCCTTAAACCAACATGATGCGCATCAACACCCTGATAAACCTGCCCTTCAGCAGCATACTTTCCGATAAGATTTTTTACATCAGAAGTTATTTCTTTCAAAGTAACTACACTGTTTTTCCCTAAAACTTTTGGAAACCCCGTTCCTGAAATATCAAAAAGATAAATCTCTTCACCTTTTAGCATTGCAAAAGAATGGTTATACACCCGAACAAATTTTGCTTGCATGCCAAGCAATCTTCCAACCGCAATTGCAACGTTAGCAACATCCACACAACCCCTTATAGGAGGAATTTCCCCGTCCTGAATTCTTATTAAACCAGTACCTGCATCAGCCTTTCCCTTAGCAACAATTAATTTACCTTCACTAAGAACCTGTTCTGCTGTTCTTTTTCCATAACTCCTTAAAAATTCAGGCATAGTGCCTTCAATTTTTTTCAAATCTCTTAAAACAACCCCAAGATTCTGTAAAGAAACCAACTCACTTGGACCTTTTACATGAACAGCAAGACTTCGGATCAAATTCCCTGGTTTTGTGACTTTTCCAGGTTTATGATATTTTGTTAATGGCTCACCATGCTTTTTTTCCCCATGCATGAAAAAAAATATTGCTTTTCACAATTTATAAGTTTGCTTTAAAGAAAATTAAAAAAAAAGCAGAATCCCTCATTTTCTATGTGCAGGAGAACTGGATTTTATATGATCAAGCAGTGAAGCAACTTCCTGAAATTCACGAAGCTGTTCTATATTATTCTTACCCGATCGTCTTGCATCCTGAAGCAAATTGTGGGCAGTTTGTCTGAAAACACGGAGCAACTGTTCCGAAATCTGCATTTCATATTTTTCAGGCGATACTTTTTCAGGCTTCTTAAATAATTTTGCAACAGAAACAACAGCAAGAGGGTGCTCTGCAATAAATTTCAAATCAGCAAACTCCACCTGCCCTTTAACAAAAAAATCAGCATCAAGATTTTTAGAAAACCTCGCAGTAAACTCAGCAATTTCTTTTGCCTCTTTTGGAATCATCGTCTTAACCGAATGGCCAAAAAGAAAAATAGGCTCAATTTTTCTTACAGCACTGCCGGATCCCAAAACAGGGTGCTCTCCTGAAGCAGAAGTTCTTGAAACATGCTGTTCAACAGAAGCTCCTGCATGAGCAGCAGGATGCTGACCTGATTGTGCTTCTTTTTTGAATACAAGCCCTTGTAATACAGAACCTGTCTTGTGAACCCATTTTGGCATTCTCATAAAAATAGTAAATGCCTCAGCATATTAAAGGTTTTGGGTTTTAGGGGCTTTGCGTATTAATTCGTGGTTGTGTTGGTTTGTTTGAGTTGGTGGTAGTTGGTTTTTCTTCGGTTGTTGTGGATGATTCTGGCTAAAATTTGTGTGTAAACTGTGATGTTGAGTCGTTTGGTGACAATACCAAACACGCGTTTGAGGCTTGAGTGGAATGATTCGGTGTGTGAGCGGATGTGGTATTCTTTTAGCCAGTTTTGGACTTCGTCAACTATTTTTTTGCACATCCTGCCCCAGGCAGGATAACCCCTAGGGGTTATGACGTTGTTTTTCTTTGGAAAAACAAATGGAATCATACCGCTATCTTCGATTAATTGAATGAGTTTTCTGTCAACAAACCCGGCATCCAACGCCAACTTGGCGTTGGTTGTTAAAATGGAAATTTCTTTTTTGAATTCGATTTTTAATCGCGACACCAAGTCGTGCATTGCTTGGCATTCCTGTTTGTTTCCCAAATCGAATTGTTGAACAATTTCTCGTGAATCAACAATCGATGTTAGATAGTTTGTTTTCTTTTTTGTTGATTCATAATTTTCTTTTCGCGAACCTTCTAACCCTGTTCCGTCTCCGCCCATTTTTCCATCGCTGGTTTTGTTATTTTCAAAAACTTTTTCCAGAATAGAAATTACCTCCCTATTTTGATACGCTTTACCTAAAACACGGTCATCAATTTTGTTTTCGATTCCCAAATGGTGCCCAATCAACACAAGCCAACCCTCGGCTTTCCTTTCAGGAATGCCGACCATTTCAACAAACAAAATCGCTTTAGCCAAATCACCCGCATCTGTTGCGGGTCTTCCAACAGAATTGTTTTCTCGTGATTCGTGAACTTTATCAACATTTGTCCGAACAAATTTCAACGTATCCACCAAATCATTAATTTGATTGAGAGTGTACGCAGACCAATCAATTGAACGTTGAACTTGCGGCGTGTAAAATCCTTTTTCACGCATCTTCACAACAAGCTTTTGAAACTCTTTTGATTTACGCATAAAATAAGAACAACCAACC
>PCWY01000038.1:0-6450 GCA_002762975.1 Candidatus Diapherotrites archaeon CG11_big_fil_rev_8_21_14_0_20_37_9
ACACGTGCAAGAATGTGTTGGATTTCGTTGGCTTCTAGAAATAGTTGGAAACGATTTTTTCCCGCTTGGCTTGCCTTTTTTGCTCGAGGCATAAAATTGCGTATCTCTGCCAGTGAGGATTGCTTTTGGCCTGCCGTATGTCTTGATGCCCAGAGTCAATACTTCTATGGAGTGGTCGCTTGTTGCCTCTGGAAACTCTCCATACGCAACGATTAAACGCGAGGCATCATCTTTGATTGCCATAAGCCAATTACCATTCTCTAACTTGGTCCAATCCGTCTGCCAGAGCGAGAGTGAATGTTTTCTTTCGAAACGCACCCACGTGTTTCGTTTCTTTTTTGGTTTTTGCACATGAATCAGCCCTTTGAGCTTCACGATTTTGTATATTTGATTATGTGACAGATTCATCTTTTCTTTTGTGCTGATGAGCTCTTGCAAAGTATTGCAGTTGACTTTAAACCGGTTACGATAATCGATTATCGTATCCACTTCTTCCAGCATGAACACATACGGCTTTCTGCCGCATGGCTTTGATTGTGGCAAAGCCCACAGCTTGCAATCTTTGTACTGATTGTAGATGTTGTACACTGATTTTTTGCTGATGTTCAAAGCGATTGCCAGCCAATCCTTGCCGATGCAAGGATCGTTAAAATGCCTCAAAACATACCATCTCTTGCCTTGTGAGATAACGTTCATAGGAACACTATAAACAGAAATAAGTTTCAACTTTCTATTAGTGTAAGTATTTCGGGTAACTACACCCGCCTGCTTTTTATAAATGTTTAAATAGTTGAAAGTTCCTTTTTATTTCACTATGAGAAAATTTTCAATTTTGGCTCTTGCATTTTTGCTGTTTTTTTCCGTTGCTGTTTTTGCGCAAGGAGTGGAGCAGAAAACTTTTTACCCTTTTCCCGGCGTTGAAGTAAAATCAGCCATTGCAGGGAATTTGAAAACCAATGATTCGGGTTCAAATTCTTGTGAATTTGATTTCCAGAACACGGTTTCATGCAAAAAGTTTTTTGACGGTCCGATAAATGGCTGTTCCGTTTTCTGCCCTCAACCCAATCAGGGTGCGATCAAGGCTTTCAAAGGGAGTGCTGTAAATTTTAATTTTACTATTAAAAACGCAAATGATTTCGTGCTTCTCTTAAGCATTCCTTATGCAGGTGCCAGCAGTTTCGGTATCGGTTCGTCAAATTTATCCAGTTCTGATTATGACCCCTTGGCTTTTATTTGGGGCACGGATTCAAGTTCTACCGGTTCATCTGACTGCGTTATTGACGATACGATTTTGGAAAAAAATGAAACCGCAACCGCAAGCTGCCGGATAATAGTAACTGAAGATTTGCCGAATTATAAAAGCAGTTACAACAATGATGCAAGATCTTACTATTATATTGGCGTAAACGTGCACACTAATTTAGGGATTATAAACGTAAGGCCGGATTCTGCCGGCTCTAGCATAAATATGCTTCTCCCGATGACTGATGGCATTAACAACATTGTAATAGACAAATATAAAGGGCTGTCAACGAATTTTTCAACTGGGGATATGGAAACAACCCTGCAGTTTGAAACAAAAAATGATCACACACTGAAGGTGGTTCAGGATTATTTTAGCAAAGTCAGTTCCAATATAATGTTGCACGACCAGCCGAGCGGCTTTGGAATGCCGGATTCTGATTCGATGTGCAGGTTTGAAAAAAGGTCCACTAAAAATTTCAGCTTAATTTGCAAAACGCCTAACGATGTTTTTTCCCAAGATTCTCCTAAAGTAATACTTCCAAGCAATTATGACCAGACCAAGTTAATCCCTTTCCATTTTGAGGAATACGGCTCTTCCTATAATGGCGTTTCGCCAATTAATGGCGGAAATGTTGTGACTTATCAGGAAGGTTATTTTGCTTTCAAGAAATGGCATGATTCTTCTTCAACAAACCCCGCCCGCGTGGATAAAGGGATGGATTTGATTGCGCTAAAAGCGAATACTTCCGGAAGTCTTTATGTCACCCGGCAAGAGCCTTTGCAGATTAATGCTAGCGTGAAATCTTTTAAACGAAGCAACCGAAATTTTGGTTCCTTTATCCCGCCAACCGATTCAAGTTATAATACTTTGAAAGTCGCACTTTATGCTGTTCCTGCAAATTATTCTGGCGGGATAAATTCTTTTTTGCCTTCAAATGAGCCTCTTTTTATTGAGGATTTCGCAAGTGCAAACGCTTCAAACATAAACCTTGGAACTAAAACTTTTGATTACACTATAACTTTGAGCCCGCAGAGTTTGCACAACCTTCAAGCCGGTTATAATGATTTTTGGCTTGTTTTGCTCGACAAAGACAAATATTCTTTGCACGGTGCAAGAAATGCGGTTGTAACGGGTTTTTCTGTCGGAAACAATGTTGTAAGAACACTTCAGCCGGATAATGAACCGTTTTGGAGCGGGCCATATGAAAACATTTATTCAGGGATTGCGCATCCTTTTGGGCTCAGAAACCTTTTCAGGCAAGATTCGGGGTACAATAATTTTACTTTAACAATTTCAAAAGACTCTGATGTTGATTCAGATTATGAAACTTTCATTTTCCAAAGCTCTGACGGTTTTTGCTCATACCCTTATGATTCTGTTTTGCCTTCTCCTTTTTCAGGTTTTATTGGTGACAGGCTTTCTGGCGATCCGCCGCAAGTAAACCAGTGGGTTTGCGCAATCTTCACTGAAGCCGGAAGCTATACTGCGGTGTTAAATCTGTGTGATTCTTCAAGCCAGTGCAAAACAGAACAACTCAGCTTAAATGTTATTGAAAGGCCGGCAATTTTATTTCCTGACACCTGTTCATCCAATTTTGGGTGCAATGAGGGGGCTTTGCTTTCCTCTTTTAGCACCACTAAAAATACTAGTGTCAAATTTTTCACAAAAAATGTTTTCGGCTCGCACAATGCAATCCAATCAGGCTATTCTTCAGGCCAAGTTGAAGGGTCAAGTCCTGTTGATGATATGGTAAATTTTTATTTTTCCGTTGAAAAATGTTTTGATTCTACGTGCAATTCAAAATTAGCTTGCGACGGTTCAATGAACTGTCTTGAATACCAGTTTGATGAAAAAGACACATGGAAAACGCACGACTTTTCTTTAGACTCGGTAAATTTGCGCGCAGACCACACTTCTTTTTCGGAAAGGGAAAATTATGTCGATTCTTTTGCGTCCCCTTTGTTTTTGAAGTTTTTGAAAAGCGGTACGTTCCTTATAACTTCAGGCGTTTGCAGGAGTTCTGGGCAGTGTTTTTCCGAGCAAAAAATGGTGCAGGTTAGTGACGCAACCACCGACAGTTGTAATGGAAGTTCTCTTCCGCCAACGGCAACCAATTATGAAACATGTGCAATTACAACCCCAGTGCCTCCAGCAACAACCCCTGATTATTTGTATGTTGGCTCCTGCAATGCTCCCGCAAACAGGGACTATTGTGAATTTACCTGCAAAACCGGTTTTGAGTGGAACGGCAGCGATTGTGTTTCTGAAACCCCTGTATGCACCGGAACAAACCCAAGTGACATACCAAATGCCAGTGCATGTCCTACCACACCTTCACCTTTATCATCAACCAATTGGACGTATACTGGAATATGCGGTTCTCAGGCATGCACATTCACCTGCGATACAGGATTCACTTGGAATGGTTCGCAATGCCTGCCAACAGAAACAGGAGTTTCGGAAGATTCACTTGAACTTTACATTCAGGAGTTCTTTGCAACTGACAGCATAACATGGGGCAGAAAAATTTCAATAGAAGCGCATATTTGCGTGAAAAATTATCTTGATACGCCACAGGAATCTAAAATTACTTACACTTTAATCAATAATGAAACCGGCGATATTGATCAGCCTGAACAAATAATTACAAAAATAATTGAGCCAACTAACCCTGGAGAACTAGGAGATTGTACAAATGTAACTTATGATATGCCTGACGGCGGTTACCCTGAAACTATTAAATTTTACAAAGTAAGGGCTGATGTTGAAAACAAAACAAACTCAGAAGGATACACTCAGAATAATATTGATAGCGGAATTGTTGTAATGAAAACTAATAGTACATCCAATGTTCCTGAAAATCCATTGCTTATTGGGTTACTTGCAATTGCATTGGTTTTCTTTTTAATAAAAAAAGACAATTAACCAAGGCACCAAAAAAGAGTATGAAAAATCATTTTTTTGCCTGTTCAAGAGCATGGTTCTTTTTGTGATTTTCAACATTTGGTTCCTGTACTTTTTTCTTGCATATCGGGCAAACAACTATTTTGTAATTCATCAGAATTCACTCATCAACCATTAGTTCCAGCTTTTTCTTGTACTCTTTCATTACAAAATTATAATTGTCATGATGCTCAATAACTCTTATCATTATTGGGTAACTGCCTGCTTTCGCAATGTGCCTTCCAAAAATGGTGTATAAATCAGTCTTGTTCTGTTTTGGCTCCATTACTCCAAGCCTGTTTGAAGCATTTGATTTAAGCCCGCTTTTGTCCATTGAAAGGTTTCTTGAAACAAGAACCTCATATGAAACCAATGCAGGGTCAGGCCCTGTGTTGGTAAGAACTACCTCAAGCTCAACCGGATCTTTTCTGGACGCCTTTAACCTGAAAGGATGGAAAGAAGTTTTAATCTGAATCAATTTAATACACCCCAATAAATTAATTACTAATTTGTTTTAAAAACACAATCCAACAAATTATGTAGAAATGCGTTAGGTTTATATAAGGCAAATTAATAATAGCTAAGGATAATATGGATAAAGATAATATGAATAAAGTTCTGATTCTTGTTTTCTTTTTGTTTCTTGCAGGGAACGTTTTTGCGGGACTGGATATTGAACAGACAACAAAAGTTTACAAAGCCAATTCCGACACCGGCTTTGCTGAAGATACCCCTATTGTTTCATGTACACTTAACGAATCCGGAAATTACCTTGACGATAATTGCGATTCAGAAGAAATAAATTTTGCGACACAGGACTACAATGTGCAAACAAGTATTGTTTTTACTGCCGACAGGGATGCATTCGATTTGGATTATGATTATCTTTTCGCAAGCAGTAAACCCAATGCTGTCAATTCGTGTAACGGATATTATTATGGGCAATTAAGGAACAGCTCTACAAAGTGCGAACTTTATTTTTATAATCGGACTACTACAACACGGGGAAATCCTGTTTCAGAACCATGGGAAGTTTATAACGGAGCGAGCTATGAACTCAGTTGTGGGATTGTTTCTGATCCTCGAATGCATGTTTGCGGCAACACCAGAGAAATACAAACAAGGTTATTTGTACAAGGCTCCGATTTTATTAAATCAGATTTAGGACTTAACCTTAAAGAAACATCAACACTTTTTGAGTACAATTCTACAGGACTTAGTTATGACAATAAGACAAAAACACTTACCTTAGGACAGTTCACTAATAATAGTACAGACGGAGAATTTTATGTTACAGTAGGGCTTCAGTCAGCATGGCCCTGCAGGGCACTTGATGACAAACCTATACAGACAACATCAACTTGTGATACTCCTGTTGACATACCAGTAAATACTGGGCCTCATGAAGTTAGCTGTAAATTCACCAATAAACCTAAGGACATAGTAAGTCTGCCAGGTTATACTCAGATATTAGACCGCGCAAGAAACGAATATGTCAATTCTAAGGGGGAATCAATATCCAATATTTATGGCCTGGATTTGGGATCTGCTTTTGGAACTGAACCAAGGCATGTGAATGCTTCTCCCGGAGAACCTGAGATGTGCATTATTGAAAGCAAGTTCACTTCACCTGTACAGGGCCTTACCGGGGATAGCGAAATAGAATTTTATTTGTATGAACAGGAAGCCGCACCAGTCAGTTCAACCATTACGCTTGATTTGAGAGCTACATCAGACAACGACAGTAGAGGCAGGCAGATTTTCTGTGAAAATATTGACAAAGACAATCTTACTCGCGGAGAAACAACAACTTTTGCCGGGGCATTAAATTATACTAAATACAGCGGTTCAATTTCAGGGATAGAGGGAGTTAATGTTCCAACAGATGATTTCCTCGTGCTTGCGGTTTACAACGACAGACTTGATTGTGAAAGCATTTCAAGCGGAGACACTTGGGCTGATGATCCAAATAGAGGCAAGCTTCTTGACAGGTATAAAACGGATTTGAAAAGATTTAGATCATTACAGCCTGAAGATAATCCAGAGTGGGGACTTGATGCAGTTTATGCTCTTAACGGCGACAAAATGAATTTAGGCTTAAGAAATTTTGCAACAATACCTAAAGAATTTGATTTGATTCTTGAAGAGGGGAATCCTGAAAATATTGGTATTATAAGAGGAGAGAAATGCGATTCTGTTTCCTCAAAACCCCTTGCTCCGTTTGATTCTGATGAAACGGGAACTCCAAATATTATTGAAAA
>PCWY01000038.1:6474-8233 GCA_002762975.1 Candidatus Diapherotrites archaeon CG11_big_fil_rev_8_21_14_0_20_37_9
CGCGGGCGGCGGATTGGTTAATGCGCCTTTTGAAAGGCTCAGTATTTTTGTGGAAGGCCATGATGTTTTTGGAATAAAAATTTCAGGAAATCCTGTTGTCATGGAAGAAAGCGAATTTGATTTTGTTATTGAGAATAATGATATAACAGACAGGACTGCAAATATCCGCATAAAATTGGTTGATTCGCTTACAAACAAGGTTGTTTCATGGCAGGAGTTCGATGAAACAGCGCCAGTTGAAGCAGGAAAAGCCATAATCATTACAAAACAATTTTCTCTTGAAGAGGGCAATTACAAACTTGTTGCGACTGTCGATTCAGTTGAACTTGAATCCAATTTAACAAATAATAGCGATGAATATGTTTTCACGGTAAAGAAGGATTCGAGTGTTTCTGTGCCTGAAACAAACATTGTTCTTGTTGTTTTGATAGCTTTTGTTGTAATAGGACTCATTAGAAAGAAATAAAAACTAGAAAAACATTAATTTTCTTAGATTTTCTAAAAAATTATTGGTGTTTTTTGTGGGTAGTGAATTTCCTGAAGCAAGTTATGTGAGAAAAACGTTTACATTAAGAAAAATGGATTTTCCTCCGGAAGTTGCAATGACAAAGCGTTCTTTGTTGAGATGGTTTGCGCTTAGCTTTGGTCTGATAAGCGAAAAGGAATCAAGATCAACAATCCTGGATATTCTTGATGGGTTTTTTTATTTTCAGGTTTCAAAAAAGTATGCTCCTACAACACAGGAGCTTTTGGTTCATCTGCAGGAACAGCAAAAAAAAGTTGATGAAAAATTACTCCGTTATCACTTGAAAAGACTTATTGATGTCGGTCTTGTTGAAAGGAGAAAAGGAAAACTTTCTTTTGCATCTGATCCAAAAGCTGACCCGAATGACATTATTTCAGGATTCAACCATAACATTGCCTTGCCGATGCAGGATACACTCAAAGATCTGGGAGAAGCGATGCAAAAAATAAAGGACAATTATAATATTTAAATCCAATTCAGGGAAGACACCTGTTTTTATTTTTTTGTATGTTTCATTTCTTTATGAGTGAAGCCCTGAAAGATAACCCTGAGCAGGAAATGATTTGTGTCGATGCTTTCGGAGGGAGAACAGGCCGCATAATTGACAGAAAAACTGCACACAGCACCCCTGGAATTAAACATCTGGCAATTCAGGTAATGGTTTTTAACCCTCAAAAAGAGCTTATTTTACATGAAAGGCCGTTAAAGAAGGTTGGCGGCGGAGTCTGGGACAGCCCTACTACACATGTGCTTAACGGAGAAACTCCTGCACAGGCAGGGGTCAGATGCCTTAAGGACGAATATGGAATTGCCTCAAACGAAGAGGAAATAACCGTGCTTGGTGGCTTTTCTTATGAAAAGGATTATGGTGATGGCTCCTGCGAAAATGAGTTTTGCTTGGCGGCTTTTGCTGTTTATACAGGATCAATAAAACCTAATGGCGAGCACGTGATTAAGCTTATGAATTTTCCTGCAAAAAAAGTAAGAGATGAGATTAAGGCAGGTTCTTCAAAATATCCAGTGTGGTTTGTTGAAACAACAAGAATTGTTGCAGCAGATTTTAATGGAAAAAAGTTTTTTGAATAAAATTAAAAAAAATATTTTTATTCTTATTTTTCTTCTGTAACGCCCTTTTCTGAAACGCTTGTTTCAATCGGCATTAACCCTGCTTCTTTCCATTCACGCTTTACGCGTGCCGCTAATTCAGGATTGAATGCTATTCCAACTGAGCAA
>PCWY01000038.1:8248-11347 GCA_002762975.1 Candidatus Diapherotrites archaeon CG11_big_fil_rev_8_21_14_0_20_37_9
TTTCAAGTGCTCTTGTATTTCAAGGTTAGCGCCACTTTCATTACTGAGCATTCTGAGAAGCATTGCGTTTTCATCTATAAGCAGTTTTATTTCTTCATGATCGTTTTGCTCGAGCGCAAAAACAAGACCATCCGTAACTTTTTGAATTCCTGAAATAATTTTTTTGTATTCATTCGGATTTTCTTTTTTGAACTCTCTGATTTTCATTACAAGTTCCTTTGTGGATGCGCTTTTTCCTGTAAATCCCACCATCAAATTAAAATCATATGGCAATTCAATCCGCATTATTTCAAGACCTGGCCACTTGGCATCAACAACATCAAGAACACTCTTTATTTTCAGTTGCTCTGTAAGCCATTCGGCATCAAAGCGCCTGTACTGGATTGCGCCGCCGAATGTTGATGCACACACATCAAAACCCGAACCTATTTTACCTTGAGCAAAATAATGAGCCATTATTGCAAGTTTGAATAATTTTTCCTTTGCCTTGTCATCGGCAATTGAAATGTTGTGCAGTTTAAGGACTGCGCCGATTATTGCGACAACCGCGGCTCCGCTTGAACCAAACCCCACCTTCATTTTTTCGCTGTTGAATTCAACAAGGCTTATATCGGAATCTGTTTCAAGGCGGAATTTTTTGAGTTTAAGGCCTTTTGCCTGAATGTATTTAAGCGCGGTTTCTATTGCATGTTTTGTGAAAAGGAGTATTTCGTTTTCCTTTTCAAATGAAATTTTTACTCCAATCAGGGTTGCCTTTGTTTCAATTTTAAAATCTTTCAAATTCACGGTTATTTCTTCAGCCTCTTCTATTTGTGCGCGCACTTTTTTGTCAACAGCAAGCACTATGCAAGGAATGCCATTCTCAAGAACACTCCATTCCCCTGAAAGCATTAATTTTCCAGGAGCTGAAATCTTAATCATTTTTTGCCTCCTTGTAAACATTAAACGCGGCGATGAATGCGGGTGTAATTTTCTTTTCTTTTTTTATGAATTCTTCAATTTCTTTTTCACCCATAAATAAAATTTCTTCAACCTCAGAATCCTGTTTTTTTATTGTGCCAGTTCCTTGACACATGAAAACTGAGGACACCATATTGTCCTTTTCCTTTTCATCGTGAATAATTATTTTTCTTAACAATCTCAGGTTTTCAGCCATCAAACCGGTTTCCTCATGAACACCACGCCTTGCAGCATGTTCAAAATTTTCTCCTGCCTGTACAGTTTCACCAACAATTGAATAATGCCCAGGTCTTTTGCTTTTTTCCTGGCTTCTTTTTTCGACAATTATTCTCCCGTCAAAAAAAACAAAAACATGTGAAGCCCTGTAAAGCAAGCCTTTTGCTTCGGCTTCCTTTCTTGAAGCCTGCCTCAGAACTTCATCATTCTCATTCACAACATCAAGCATTTCTTCCATTCAGAACAAGTCCTTTTTCTCCAACTTTGCTTCTCCGCCGGTGTGGCAGATAATGCTTTCTTTCACTTCCTTAAAACCAAGCATTCTTTTCTGAATTTTTTTCGCATCCTTTTCAAGGCAAAGCACCTTCACTTGAGGACCACCGTCCATTGTGAAGTAACATTCAATTCCATCCTCACGGAGCCGCATTACCTCTTTCATTAAAACAACAGAGTCCGGTTCCCAGTAAATTATGTGTGGTTCTGTGGTAATCATTGTGCAGTGCATTTTCAGTGCGTTCATTTCTGCTGTTTTTCCAATCAATGAAAAATTTTTGTCAGCAATTGCTTTTCTTGCATTATCAAGATCAGCATCAACTGTTTCAAGCCATGCTTTATACAAAGGGGAATTTTTCACTGTCTGGCTCATGCCTGCCCTTGACTTGATTTTCTTTTCCTTTGGAGTAACAACATTGACAACCATTGCAAGGCTTGACCAGTGGCTCTGCGGAGCAATCTGTTTTCCATAGCTGTCAGAACCGTCATCCTTGGTGCCTTTGGACCATTCCACAAATCCACCGTGAATGCTCCTTGATGCCGAACCTGAACCCTGCCTTGCGAGGATGCTTAATTCACGGTTATCAAAATGCAAATCAAGCGCTTTTGATGCGGAAAGGGAGAGCGCGGCAAAGGCAGAAGCGCTTGATGCCAATCCGGCGGATTTTGGAAAATTGCTCTCTGAAACAACCTTTGCTTTAAGGTGTGTTGATGCAGCACGCCTCACCAGATCAAGCTGTATTGAAACCCTTTCAAGCTCATCAACAGGAACTTTTGAACCATCAATTGTAAGCGAATCCTGTTTGTATTTCTCTGAAAAATCAACTGTTGTTGTAGTGTGTAATTTATCCAGGGTCATTGAGATGCTTGAATTGTGAGGCAAAATAAGCTTTGAATTTCTTTTTCCCCAGTATTTTATGAGCGCAATATTGGAATTTGCTGTTGCTGTTGCCTTCATTTTTTGCCAACCTCTGTAATGGTTGTCTCAAACCCTGTTTTATTGATTGCCATTGAAATTTTCTCCTGTGTTTTTTTATCAGAACATAAACATACCACAAGGCCGCCTCTCCCTGTGCCTGTTAGTTTTGCGCCAAGTGCTCCATTGCTTTTTGCTGTTGAAATTATTGATTCTATTTCTGGACAGCTTACATTAATGTCCCTGAGAAGCTGCTGGTTTTTATCCATTAATAAACCCACTCCGCCAAGATTTCCAGAAGCGATTGCGTCAACCGCTTTTTTGTAAATGCTTTTGTAATCCGCAAAAAATTTTTCAAATTTTTCAGGGTTCTTTTCTTTTTCTGCTTTAACATCAGCAACAATTTCTTTTGTTTCCTGCGTTATGCCTGTTGAGGCAAGCACAATCAGCATCGGGAATTTAACTTTAAGCAAACTGATTTTGTTGGGGCCGCCTAAAAGATTTTTTTCAAATGACAACATTCCGCCGTATGTTGAGCAGGTATTATCAATTCCGCTTGGCATACCAGCTGAACCTTTTTCGCCCTCATAAGCAACTTCGTTAATTTGATTATCATTAAGGTTAAGGGAAAAATGCTGGTTAAGTGCCCTTGCCACGGCACTTGCGAGTGCAGCAGATGCGCCGACACCTGAAGCGCATGTTAGATTTCCTGAAAGTTTTATTTTTACAGGATT
>PCWY01000039.1 GCA_002762975.1 Candidatus Diapherotrites archaeon CG11_big_fil_rev_8_21_14_0_20_37_9
GGAACATTTTACGGGAAAGCAGATGCCATTCATAATGAACCTCAAACCGAGAAAATTTCTTGGAATTGAAAGCCAAGGAATGATAATGGCTGCCGACATTGACGGAAAACCAATACTTATTCACCTGGAAAAAGAAGTCCCTAACGGGACAATGATACGTTAACCGTAAACAATCTTTTCAGCCTTTTCAAGGTTATCTTTTACAAGTGCCTGGTGCTCTTTCAGGAAAGGCACAAAGAAATCAATTGCAAACTGCTTCATATCAGATGCAAGCATTTTCCCTTCTGAGAATTCAGCACCAATTTTCATTAACTCTTTTGTATCGTGATAATGGAATTTCAGCATTTCAAAAACAAGGTCAATTTCAAGATTGCCGCCTTTTTTCCTATGCTCTTCAAGAGTTGGTTGCCCGCCCGAAAAAGCCCTCCTGATTTTTTTCTCCGCATCTTTTGGAACATCATCAAGAAAAAGCGCGCTTTCAGGTTGCGAAGTCGACATTTTCATTCCGGGCTGCAAACCGCTCTGGTGCCTGAAAAAAATGAAAGAAGGAACCTCCAAATTATACGGAAGCCTTTTTGCAATATCCCTTGTTAAGCGCGCATGTGGATCCTGATCAAGGCCAATGCCGGTAATTGAAGGAGCAGGACCACCGAATTCTTCCAACTGCGGATGAAGGATATCGGCATACTGCATGAAATTCGCACCAATTTTTCCAAGGTCAACATGACCGTAAACAGCTTCGAAAGTATTTTTGGTTATTTTTTTACTCAATTCAAAAGCAAAACTATAGTAACGGGGTTTGTATCTGGATTGAACATAAATGTCTTCGCGGTTAAGACCAAGTGCAAGCAAATCAGCAACATTTTTCACAGCCCATTTTCTTGCAACATCAAGCGTTGGTACTTTTGCATCAGGCCTGCTGAGAAAAGCATCAAGGTCAGCTACAGTAAAATAGCTTCTGCCGCCTTTCTTTTTAAAAAGTTTAAAAAGATCAATATCAACTTTATGCCCAAGATGATAAGGTCCAGAAGCCGCAATGCCTGTAATGTTTACAAATCCTTCTTTTGAGTTAATTCTTTTCAAAACCCTGTCAAAATCACGATGAGCAATAATTATTTCTCGGTCAAACAAATAGTGATCCATTTCCTGCGAAACTTTCTTTGGAAGCTCCTTTAGCCCGAATTTGGTAAAAACATGCTCATAATCCTTAATTTTCAGTGAACCCCAAGGGTCGATTTCCTTCAAAAACAATCACCACAATTACATATACAAAGCATAATATGTTTATATTTGTTTCAATAATAACATAATAGCAAAGAGGATTCAAAATGGCAGCAATAACACTAGGTGACAAAGTAATACTAAGAGAAAAAAAATTATCGGATCAGATACGCGAACGCGGATTCGGAGAACAAAAAGGCAGAGAACTAATACTCGATTTGTTTGAAGCAGCATATTTACAGGAAAAGGAAAAAATTTCAATACAAGATGAAAAATCAAATCCAATGAGTGAAGAGGATTTTTTGAAATATTCGGCAAAAAAAATAAAGGAATTTTACTTAAAACTTCAAGTTTACAAGGATTTGAAAGAAAGAGGTTTTGTAGTAAAAACAGGATTCAAATTCGGATTTGATTTTAGAGTATACCCAAGAGGGAAAAAACCAGGACAGGCACACACGCAATGGTGCATCAATGTAACAAGCCAGAATGATAAATACAATTTCATAGAATTAAGCAGGATGATAAGGCTTGCAGGCAACCTAAAAACAAAACTGCTCAATGCAGTTGTTGATGGAGAAAATGAAATAAATTATTATCAGCTTGAAAGGATAACACCATGAGCAAAAAACTTGAATGCATCAAAAAAGGATGCGCACTAAATGACAAAATTTTTTTAGAAGCAGTAAAAAAAATAAAACAAAAAGAACTGCGCACAGAAAAGCAAGTTGCTAATTTTGTTGATTCTGAATTTTCAAAAGCAGGCGCAAAGAATGCTTTTCCTACAATTGTTGCTTCGGGAAAGCACGCGGTTGAATGGCACTGGGAACCAAAGAACAGCAAATTACTCAATGGTTTTTGCGTAATTGACTTCGGTTCAAGGTTTTCAGGTTATTGCTCTGACATGACAAGAACCATTCACATTGGAAAAGCATCAAAAACCGATAAACGCCTTTACTCTTTAGTAAAAAAAACCCAGGAAAAATGCATTAAACAAATTAATGCAGGAAAGGAAGGCAATGACATTTACTTACTTGCAAAAAAATCCCTTGGTGCATACGCCGATTATTTTGGCCACGGCCTTGGACACGGCCTTACAACACTGATTCATGCAAATCCGCGCATAAGCAAAAATAAGGCAAAGTTAATGGACGGGGACATTGTTACAATCGAACCTGGCATTTACATTCCGAATGTGCTTGGAATCAGAATAGAGGATGATATTCTCGTAAAAAAAAGCGGATTTGCTGTGCTTTCAAATAGCACAAAGAAATTGATTGAAATAAAATAAAAAAAAGATTGGATTGAAGGAAAAAATTCCTTCAACCTTAAAAGTCAACTGCTCTAACAGTTTTTCTTCCGTTAGCTTTAGCCCTGTCAGCTGCTTTTTTAACATACCAAGCAACAACTTCGTTCAAACCGTCAACTGCATCGCCTGCTGTATTGCAACCTTCAGCCTTAATAGCTTCTTTGACTTTTGATCCAACAACTAATGAATCACCCATAATGTATACCTCCAGTAAAATTCCCCCCTAAATGGGGAAAACTGATTAAAACAAGGAAAAAAGATTTATAAAGAAATATGCAAAAATACGGGGTTTTAGGGCTATTTTGAGCAATTTTAGCTCAAATCATCAGGGTCAGTTATTGCACCGTTACTTGCTGAAGTGACACTTCGTGCGTATTTTCTAAGCACCCCTTTGTACTTCAAAGGCTTTGGTTTCCACAAAGAGAGCCTCTTTTTTGCCTCATCTTCGCTAATTTCAAGCTCCAGAACCTGCTTTTCAGCATCAATTGTAATTTGATCTCCTTCTTTTACAACAGCAATCAAACCACCAACCTGTGCTTCAGGGCAAACATGCCCCACAACAAGACCGTGCGTTCCACCGGAAAACCTGCCATCAGTAATCAAGCCAACTGATTCTCCTAAACCTTCACCAACAAGCGCTGATGTCGGAGCAAGCATTTCCCTCATACCAGGACCGCCCTTCGGACCCTCATATCTAATTACAATAACATCTCCTGCATTAATTTTTTTGGAGAGAATTGCATCAAGACACTCTTCCTCCGATTCAAAAACCTTTGCAGGCCCTGTAATAAAAGTTTTTTTCAACCCTGAAACTTTTGCAACACAACCATCAGGCGCAAGATTACCCCTCAAAATAACAAGAGGCCCTGTTTTCTTCAAAGGATTTTCAAATGACTTTATGATTTCATTATGATCGCTCAAAACATTTGCATTTTTGTAATTTTCCTCAATCGTTTTTCCTGTAACTGTAATACAATCTTTATGCAAAAAGCCCGCGTCAAGCAACAACCTCATTACGCCTGCAGTTCCTCCAACCCTGTAAAGATCAGCCATCACATATTTTCCGGATGGTTTCAAATCAGCAAGATGCGGAACCTTTTTTGAAATCCTGTCAAAATCATTAATAGAAAGATCAACTCCTGCAGTCTTTGCAATTGCAATCAAATGAAGCAGTGAATTCGTTGAACCTCCAAGAGCCATTACAACAACAATTGCATTCTCAAAAGCTTTCTTTGTAAGAATATCTTTTGGTTTTAACCCATTTTCAATAAGTTTAAGAACTGCTTTTCCAGCGGCAATTGTATCATTCTTTTTATCCTCGCTCTCCCCTGGATTCGAAGCTGATCCGGGAAGGGACATTCCGAGTGCCTCAATAGCAGCAGCCATTGTATTTGCAGTATACATTCCGCCACATGAACCATGACCCGGACATGCATGGCACTCAATTTCATGGAAATCCTTTTCATTAAGCTTTCCCGCATTATGCTTGCCCACAGCCTCAAAAATGCTTACAATATCAACATCCTTTCCATTATAATTTCCAGGAAGAATTGTTCCACCGTAAACAAAAACACTTGGAATATTAAGACGAGCCATTGCAATTAGGCAGCCAGGCATATTTTTATCACAACCTCCGATTGCAACAAGACCGTCAAAGGATTGTGCATTCGAAACAGTTTCAACAGAATCTGCAATGACCTCCCTTGAAACAAGAGAATACTTCATCCCTTCAGTACCCATTGAAATGCCATCAGAAACAGTTATCGTCCCGAAAATCTGCGCCTTCCCATCAACCGACTCAACACCTTTCTTTGCAGCCTCGGCAAGCTTGTTAATGTGCGCATTGCACGGAGTAATCTCAGACCAAGTTGAAGCAACACCTACAACAGGTTTGTCAAAATCAGAATCATCAAAACCGACAGCCCTGAGCATTGCACGGTTAGGCGCCCTTTTATCTCCAGCAGTTATTCTGGAGCTTCTTTCATTAAACTTAATTTGCATAACCAATTTGTACATGAAAATGTTTTTAACCTAAAGCCAGTAAAAAAAAATCACTATTTGAAATTGAATTCATGCATTTCAATTTCAGAATGAATCTTTTTGATTTCATCCTCAAGGTTTTCTATTTCCTTCAACTGCGGCTGGTTTGAAATAATAGCCTTCAGCTCCAAAATATCCCTCTGCAGAATTTTTATTTCCCGCTCGGCTTTCCTGTTCACATAATAATCCTGCGCTGCCCTTTTCCTGTCAAATTCGGCTGCCCTGTTCTGGCTCATCAAAATTATAGGCGCCTGTATTGCCGCAATAGTGCTTAAGAAAAGATTAAGGAGAATGAAAGGATAAGGATCCCAAATACCGAAAACAATTACCACATTATTCAGCAAAATCCATACAACAAGGAAAACCAAAAACCAGAAAATGAAACTCCACGAACCTGCTTTTAAAGCAACTTCATCCGCAAGCTTCTGACCCAAAGTGCGCTTTAAATAAATTCTCGGCACAAAATCCTTTTCTTCCTTTGAAACGCCTTTTGAATTCACAGCAGAATAAGAAAGAAACACATATATAATTCTGAGCCAAGACAAAAAAAAGACCACACCCAAACAAAATAGCTTTTCCTTAATCGCACTTTATCCGTACAGGAGAAATCAAACCAGATTTAATCCGAAACAAGCACAGGGAAAAGCCCAGGTGACTCTTGAATAAATTCAGAACCTCGAACAGGACAGGCCATGGGACATTTTTGTGCAATACAGTGGAAAGAAAAATAAGACACAACGACTTCCAACAACACCTAAAAGAATGGTACTTCGTAACCCTAGACTCAAGCCTCAAAAACGACTACCAAAAACACCACCAAACACTAACAAGAACAGAAATAACAGAAAAAATAAAAGAAGTATTTAACTGATTTTATTATATGAAAGGCTGACGAAACAAGTAAAGGATAAAAGAACTGCTCAGCTAATTTATAACTAATGAGCGAGGAATTCTATAATTTAGGAAAAAAGCAGTTATCAACCAAGCACCTGGTGCGGTCAATTCTTATCGAAGAATCGCCTCTTACAATAAAACAAATACACAGTAGAATAAAAACAGAATCTAAAAAGCCGGTAAGTTACCAGGCAGTCCATAAAACAATTAAAGAATTATTGGACGAAGAAAGCGTTTTGAACATAAACAAGAAATACCAAATAAATCCTGACTGGGTAATAAAAGGCAGAAAACATTTTGAAAATCTTGAGAAGAAGCTTTACAAGGACAAGTCCGCAAAATACAAGGAATTCAACTGTTTGTATGACTGTTACAGACATATTTTGGAGGTTGCTTATGAGATGCTCACCAAATCCAAAGTGTCTAAAAGAACTCCTGCAGTTTTGCAGGTAGATCATCTTTATTCGATTTTGACTATATCCAAAGAAGAGTACAAAATGTTTGACACGATTTTCAAAAACCTTGATGGCTACATTTTGTGCAGAAGCAACACTACTCTCGATAATGCAATGGCAACTTTTTATCGTTTGGGCGGTGTGAAGGTTAAGCTTGGCGCAAAAATCAACGGAGACATGGATACAATGGTGGCTTCTAACGGAGTGATAACCCAGATACTATTTCCCAAAAAACTCAAGAAAGAACTCGACACAATCTATTCAAAGGCGACTGTTTACAATATTCTCCAAAAAAACTTCTTCCACTACTTGTACAAGAAGACGCCAACAATAAAAGTCTTCAGTCAGGAAAACCAAGCCCTTTCGGACGAGTTGATTTCCCAAACAAAAAAAATGTTCAAGTGAAAAAAATAAACAAGTGACGTCCTCCCCGCCCTAAAGGCTCGCTCCTTTGGGGAGCGAGGTCCCGCCTTGGTGGCGGGACGCGGGGCTTCCCAAT
>PCWY01000081.1 GCA_002762975.1 Candidatus Diapherotrites archaeon CG11_big_fil_rev_8_21_14_0_20_37_9
GCCACAAGAAATGATTGACAAAATGATTGCAGAAATGAATGATGCCCTTGATGGCACTGAAGAGCGAGATATAATTATTTCTGAGTCTGCTGCTGCAAAGTTCAAGGAGTTAATGGCAAAAGAAGATAAGGCAGGTTGGGGTTTGAAATTTACTGTCGAGCCTGGTGGTTGTTCAGGGTATACATATGTAATGGATTTTGCTGAAAAAGCCGAGAAGGGTGAAGAGACGCTTGAAGAAAAAGGTTTGAAAGTTTTTCTTGAAAAAAGTGTTGTGTCTATTGTAAAAGGAGTCAGAATTGATTATGCTGATGGTCTTCAGGGTGCAGGTTTCAAAATTTCAAATCCTAATGCAAAAAGTACATGTGGTTGTGGAAAATCATTCCATTAATTGGTGGTTATAATTTCTATTGAACTTAAATCCGCTAATCCAAATGCTGAAAAAGCAGCATCAGAAAATCCTTTTTCACAGTACAGAGAAATTGTTAAAAAAAATCTTTCAAATGTTGGCAAAGTAATTGCAGTTCACTCCGGAAAAGGCGGTGTAGGGAAAAGCACTTTTTCAGTTAACCTTGCGGCTTTTCTTGCCCAAAAAGGTTTTTCTTCCGGCTTACTTGATGCGGATATTGATTGTCCTTCCTGTAACAAAATGTTTGGAATAACTGAAAGAATAAAATCAGTTGATGGAAAATTTGTTCCGATTGAGGCTTTTGGCGTGAAAGTCATTTCTGCAGGAAACATGGTTGCAAATTCCGATGAGGCAAACGTAATGCGCGGTCCGATGATGTTCAAGTTAATTTTTGAGCTGCTTGCAAAAACCGATTGGGGTTCACTTGATTACCTTATAATTGATTTGCCTCCCGGCACAGGTGATAATCCACTTACTGTAATGCAGCTTGCTCCTCTTTATGGAATTGTTGTTGTTACTCAGCCGCAGGAAGTTGCAGTAGTTGATGCAAAAAAATCAGTTAATATGGCAGCTAAAACAAATATTCCTGTAATTGGTATTGTGGAAAACATGTTTGGAACAATTTTTGGTTCAGGTGGTGCTGAAAATGCAGCTGATTCTTTGGAAATAAGTTTTCTTGGAAAAATTCCGCTTGAGCAAAGTATACGCGAATCATCTGATGCTGGTATTCCTGATGTTATAAAAAATAAAAAACTGGCAGGTATATTTGATTCAATCATTTCTGAGGCAGCCATTTAATTTTTGTAAAAATAACCTGAATTAATGTTTTTTTTACAATTCGATTTCATTTAAAAGGATTATTAAATTCAATTGAATAATGCCAATCCTAAAGCAGATGATGAAAATAGTCAGAATAAAAAAAGAAACCCATGATACAACTACAATCAGCCTTAAAGGTGAGCAAAAGCTTGATTTCAAACCAGGGCAGTTTGTAATGGTTGATTTGCTTTTGGAACAAGATGGCAAAAAAGTCCCAAAAAGGGCATATTCAATTTCTTCATCTCCAACAAAAGATGTTCTTGAAATTACTGTAAAGGAAATGCCAGATGGCTGGGTTTCAAAACTTTTGAATAATGTTCAAGAAGGGCAGGAATTAATGGTAGATGGCCCGTATGGCCATTTTATTTTCGATTCTGATAAAATGAACTCACTTGTATTGCTTGCAGCAGGTTCAGGCATAGCTCCTTTCAGGTGTTTTTCACAATATTTAATTGACAAAAAACTTGACATTAAAGTTTATTTTGTTTACAGCAACAAAAAAGAAGAGGATATTATTTGCCACAAGGAACTTGTCGAGTATGGAAAGCAATTGCCTAATATGCAGCAGGTTTTTTGTCTTTCAAGAGAAGAAAAAGAAGGATTTTATTACAGCAGAATTGATGAGGCTCTTATTTCAAAAATCATTTCTTCACATAAGGATTCAGTTTACTTTATTTGTGGTCCGCCAAAAATGGTTGCAGGTACAAAAAAAATTCTTGAGGATTCAGGCATAGCAAAAGAACAGATTAAGGTAGAGGTTTTTGGCTAGTTTCACAGAAATAAATATTAATCTGTTTTCACTACTTGTTGGTTAATATGGAAAAAAGAACTGCAAAAAAACTCATTGAAGCAGCATTATTCATGTCTCCTGGAGTTGTTTCTCTTAGGGATATTGCAAAAACAATCAATTCAAATGTTGCTGAAGTAAGGGTAATTGTAAATGAGCTTACTCATGATTATGAGGCCAGAGATACTGCAATTGAAATAAGGTATGAGCAGGATGGCGCAAGGATGGCAGTAAAGGAAGAATTTGAGGGTGATGTGAGCCACATGGCAGCTGCGCCTGAACTCCACAAAGGAATTATGAAAACACTTGCATATATTGCATATAAGCAACCAGTGAAACAGTCTGATGTAATTCACTTCAGAAACAGCAAAGCATACGAGCACATAAAGATGCTTAAGGAACGTGGTTTCATACGCAAGGAAAAGAAAGGAATCAGTTATACTATTTATACTACACCTAAATTCAAAGAATATTTTGGAACAAATCTGAAAAAGCAGGATAATTCGCTAGAAGAAAAAGATTCTGAGTAAATAAAATTATTTTAATTAAAATAATTTTTTTTGAATTAGTTTTTTTCCTTTATTTTTTTCAACACGTCTCTTTTTGAAACTCTTATTTCAAAAATGTTATTGTTTGTTGAGGTCCTAAAACTTTCCTGAATTACTTTTTCAGGGAAAATAATTTTTTTCAGGAATGTTTTACCGTTGTTGCATGAAACGATTATTGCGTGATCAAGGAGCTTGATGTCCACATCATTATCTGGCAATTTATTTGCTTCAATTACAATAATGTATTCTTTATCAGCATCTATAAGTTCAATTAATGGAGAATCTTCTTTTTTTTCCTGCTTTGGGACTTGCTCATTCAGTATTCCGAATCTGTTTACTTGTATGCTACCATCCGGTCTTGCATTAATTGAGAAAGCAAGTTGTAATGGCTCATTCATGTCAATTTCATCGGCATCAAATGTCTCATAAATAAGCTCTTCCAGAAGGCCTTCAAGTGTTTCAAAGTCAATTGAATCTTTTCCGGTTTCTCTTTTTTTCCATTGAGCCATAAAATCACTTAAATAATTTTTTTTTGGAACCTTTCGCTTTCAAGGTTCGCGATTGTCTGCCAGGATTTTCTTGCAAATTCAGGCATTGTATTATTCTGTAATAAATAATTCCTTAAAAACTTAATTGTATTTTCGTCTCCAGGGTAACCTGATCCCATTGGACCAAATTCTTTTGCAAGTTTTTTAATTGCTCTGTCTCTTTCAACTTTTGCAAGTATTGATGCTGCTGAACAAATCGGATAATTGAAATCAGCTTTGTGCTCTGAAACAATTTTTGTTTTGAATGAAAGGTAATTTTGAATTCTTTTTCCAAACTCCGCCATGACAGTGTCAGGTGAGTCAACGTAAACGACATCTGGGGTGCTCTTAGAATTAATAAGTAACTTTGCTGCCTTCATTGCTTCTATCTCATTGAGGCTTTTGTGTATCCTTAGCGTGTCAATCTCCTTTGCGGAGATACTTATCAGGGCGTATTCATGAACAATCGTCTTAATTTCCTTTGCAAATTTTTCTCTTTGTTTTTCACTTAACAATTTTGAGTCTTTCACTCCGAGGTTAATCAATTCATGTTCTTTTTCTTTATCGATGCTGGTTACTGCCATAACAAGCGGACCGATACATGGCCCTCTCCCTGCTTCATCAATTCCGGCAATCAGCATATGCAAATAGAGAAGTAGGAATTGTTTATAAATTTCTTCGCATGTTAAAACAATTTGATTTTGTTTCAATTTTACAAAGAATTTATTTTATTATAAATTAAATCCATTTCTGCATTGCCTTTGAAAAGATCAATTGTGTCAAGGATTTTTCTTTTTGCATCAAGTGCTGTCTGTATTTCGGCGCCATCTGCATCATTTTTTCTCAGCAAATCATATTTTTCTTTGTAAAGATTATAAAGTTCCTGAAGTTCTTTTCCAACCTGTGCTTTTTCAGGGTCTGTTTCTCTTCTGAGATTTTTCCTTCCAATTGAAAAAGTGCAGTTCCTTTTGATGCTCTTAATTAACTTTGATTCTGTTGCAACAATTTGATCAATATCCATAATACACCCTATATTATGGTATTTGAGGTTGTATTTAAGTTTTAAGTTAGAAAAAAATAGTGATTGAGGGGATTTCCCCTCAATTTATTTGCTAAAATTAAGTCACAACTTCAACAGTTTCGGCTGTTGGGTGCGATTGTCCCGATTATATCGGGACTTGGCTCCCAGTTGGTCGCTAAAAAATTAAGCTACAACTTCAATATTTAATCTTTTTTTGAGTTCTCTATACCTGTTCCTGATTGTCACTTCAGTAACACCTGCAACATTCGCAACTTCCTTCTGGGTTCTTCTTTCACCCTTAAGGAGTGAAGCAATATAAACCGCTGCAGCAGCAACCCCAGTTGGGCCTCTCCCTGAAATCAAACCCTGCTTGATTGCTTCTTCAAGAATTTTTCTGCCTTCTTCCTGCACTTCCCCTGAAAGGTTAAGCTCTGAAGCGAACCTTGGGATGTAATGTATAGGGTTTGTCAAAGGTATGTCGAGTTTGAGTTCTCTAACAAGGAACCTGTATGTTCTACCGATTTCTTTCTTTGTCAAACCTGACGCTTCTGCCATTTCATTCAATGTTCTTGGCACGTGGTATGTCCTGCAAACGGTGTAAAGCACAGCCGCAACAACCGCCTCGATAAGCCTTCCTCTAATAAGACCTTTTTTCACGGTTTTCCTGTAAAGCATTGCCGCAGCCTCAACAAGCTGTTCAGGAGTATTCAAATATGATGCGATTCTCCTAAGCTCGGTGAGCGCAATTGAAAGGTTTCTCTGCATCGAAGAGCTAATTGATGCCCTCTTATGCCATTTAATGAGCCTATACATCTGAGCCCTTGACTTTGTGGAAAGTTTGTTACCCCTTAAATCAGTACCTCTCCTGTCAATCATTGTTACAAGACCTTTGTTAAGTTTCACATATTTCATTGGTGAACCAGTTCTTGCTCTTTCTTCCATTTGATCGGAATCAAAGCTTCTCCATTCTTTTCCGAGGTCAACTTCGTCCTCTGAAAGCACTAATCCGCAACTTTTACAGACGATTTCACCTTTTTCGTCATCTCTTGCAATTTTTTCGCTTCCGCACTCAGGGCATTTTACGTCAGTCATTCAAACCACTCCTTTTGTTTTGCTTGCCATCTCCCCCCACGAGAGAAAAACCTTTACTCAAAAAAACTAATTTTCGAGAATAAGTAAGTTGTATATAAATGCTGACCCCATCATTTATAAATATTTTGTTTGGAGGGGCTTGGGCTTAAACAGAATTATATCCTTTCTAAAAGAATTTTAGGGTTTAAACAAAGGAATTATTCTTTATCAGAGGTTTTTCTGTCCTTTTCAGACTTATCTGCCTTTTTTTCCTTGTGCTTGGCTTCTTTTTTTGCCTTTTCTTTTTTAATTTCCTTTTCAGGTATAAAGTCGGCAAGTATTTTTCCGTTAACAACTCCGTCCTGTCCTGGACTTGAAGTAATTTTAACATAGGCTTCTTTTGAGCCGTCTTTTGCTTTTACAACAGCGCCTTTTGTAATTATGTTTCTTCTTGCAAACTGTCTATCTGCTTTATTTTCAATAACTGCAATCAATTCCATTCTTTTTGATTTATGGGTTGCAGGGTCGACAACATTTACAAAATGCCCTTTTTTGACAACGGTTTTGGTTACTGAGCCTCTTTTTCGGATTGTTTTTCTTTCAACATCCTCGGGTTTTTCAACAACTGTTGTTTTTGCCGCAAGACCGCCTCTCCAGACAAGTTTCTTGTCACTTCTTCTTTTGGAGCTTCTTATAGCGCCTGTTTTAGTTCGCCTGCTTTTCAAATGCCATTCAACCATTTCAAACCACTTTTTAAGAGTAATAAATCCAATAATACTGTATGCAAAGCATTCAGCTTAGGAATAAGAAATATGCCTTTTTATATGGGCAAATC
>PCWY01000087.1:0-5599 GCA_002762975.1 Candidatus Diapherotrites archaeon CG11_big_fil_rev_8_21_14_0_20_37_9
TAATTTCCAACATTTATCTGTGAAACAAGCCTATAATCTGTTTCTGTAACCACGTCATCAGAATCAACGTCAAGGCAGCAAATGTTCCCTGGGTCAATAGGCACATTTCCAGAAACCATATTGCTAATGAGAGTCGCATCTGCATTGTCAACAATTCCATCGCCGGTAGCGTCACCCTGAAGCCTCGACTGGCCATCAGCATAATCAGCACAGTAACGTGCAGTTGGTATAACAGGAGCATTGCATGCTCCCATATCAGCGGTGTAATTTCCAACAGCAACGGCCTGCATAGTAAATGCATCAAGCGTTGTTACTGAATTCGACAAGTCAATATCAATACAGCAAATGTTGGTTGGTAAAGGGACATTTCCAAGAGCCATATTGTAAACAATGGAAGCGTCAAGGTTATTTGCAACACCGTCAGCAGTTATGTCTCCCCTGACTGAATTATTTGAACAATAATAATAATCACCTGATTCTTTTGCAGGTATTATGGGGGCATCACAGGTTCCCATACCATAAGGTGCGATCCATGAGTACTGCCCTATTGAAACATTGTAAGCCAGTTCGTAATCTGTTGGCGTAAAAGTGCCATCCAAATCTATGTCAACACAGCAGATATTTTCCGGATTAGAGGCAAGCCTTGCCATTGCAAGAGCATCCGTTGAGTTAAATACTCCATCCCCTGTAATGTCACCCATTATCCTCGAGGAACCATCAGTATAATTTGCACATGAATCTGCATCTCCAGAAGGCTCAGCTACAGTAAACGCTGAAGCCATTAGTAAGAACACTAAAATAAGTATTAGTCTTTTACAGATAGTGTTGTCCATAAAAGAATACTAATAGGCAATAATAGTTTAAAAACCTTTGTATTGTAATAACTATAATAAGTTAATATAATATATAAAAGAAATAAAAATACGCCTGTTTCAACAATTTATACATAAAAATTCAAAGTCGGGTATCACAAAAAAAATAATGGCAGGTTCCCTTTGCAATAAGCGCCTGCATTATTGGAACTTCGGTTAAAGTTGAAAAGTACATCAGTGCGCCAAAGACGGAACCGATACTGTTTACTGAGCAAATAAACGTTTCTTGACTTTTTCATCTTTTTTTTGGTTTATATTTTTTCATTAAAAGTGAATTGGTTACCACCGATACTGAAGAAAAAGCCATTGCGGTTCCTGCAATAACAGGACTTAAAAGCCAGCCCGTAAAAGGATAAAGCACACCCATTGCAATCGGAATTCCGATAATGTTGTAGGCAAACGCCCAGAAAAAATTCTGCTTTATTTTATTCATCGCATACCTGCTGAGGTCTATTGCGGTTACAACATCAGTCAAATCACTTTTCACAAGCACAATGTCGCCTGATTCTATTGCCACATCAGTTCCGGAACCTATTGCGATTCCCAAATCGGATTGCGCAAGCGCAGGCGCATCATTGATTCCATCGCCAACCATCGCGACCTTTTTTCCTTTTGCCTGCAGTTCCTTAACCCTGTTTGCCTTGTCTTCAGGTAATACCTCAGCCAAAACCATTGCAATGCCAACCTGATTTGCAATTGCCCGGGCAGTGCGCTCATTATCCCCCGTAATCATTATTGTTTCCTTTCCCATTTCCTGCAGCAGCCTAATCGCTTTTTTGGAGCTTTCCTTGACAGTATCGGCAACAGCAATTATTCCCGCGGTTTTTCTGTTTATTGAAACAAGCATTGCTGTTTTTCCCTCATTTTCCAGTTTAACAAGGGTTTCTTCAATTCCCTTTATTGCAATTCCTTTTTCCGAAAAGAGTTTCCTGTTTCCAATAAGCACATTTGTTTGTTTGTAAGTAGCTTCAACCCCTTTCCCGCTTATTGAATTGAATTTTTCAGGCGAACCGATTTTCAGGTTCATGCTTTTGGCTTTGTTCACAATTGCTTCCCCAAGCGGGTGCTCGGATTTGTTTTCAATTGTTGCCGCAACTTCCAAAACCTCATTTTCCTTAAACCCGTTTAGTGTGATAATGTCTGTAACTTCGGGTTTTCCTTTTGTAATGGTGCCTGTTTTGTCAAAAATAATCGCATCAATTTTCTCTGCCTTTTGTAATGCTTCTGCGGTTTTGATTAAAATTCCATTTTCCGCACCGATTCCTGTTCCAACCATTACGGCGGTTGGTGTTGCAAGCCCCATTGCGCACGGGCAAGCTATTATCAGTACCGTTATGAATATTGTGAGTGCGAACAGGAAACTTTGCGCTCCAAGAAAGAACCAAAACAATCCCGCAATTATTGCAATTGCCATTACTATCGGAACGAACACCGAAGAAATTTTGTCGGCAAACTCCTGTATAGGGGCCTTGCTTCCCTGTGCTTCCTCAACCATCCTGATTATTTGCGCGAGCATTGTTTCAGAGCCTATTTTTTCGGCTTTGAATTTGAATGAACCGGTCATGTTTATTGTCGAACCTATAACTGTGTCGCCCGTGTTTTTTTCAATTGGAATGCTTTCTCCTGTAACCATGCTTTCATTAACACTTGAATGTCCGCTGACAAGTTTTCCATCCACAGGTATTTTCTGCCCCGGCTTAACAATCACTATATCCCCGATCTGAACTTCCTCAATGGGTATTAAAATTTCTTTCCCGCTTCTTTCAACAATTGCGGTTTTTGCCTGCAAACCCATGAGTTTTTTTATTGCCTCCGAAGTCCGTCCCTTTGCTACGCTCTCAAAATATTTTCCAAGAAGTATGAAAGCAATCAGGAATGCTGCAACCTCAAAGTAAAGGTCGTGTACCGAAAAGGTTGCAGAGCCGCTCAGAATTGATATTACAGCAACAAAACTGTAAATGTAAGCTGAACCCACTCCTATCGCAACCAGCGAATCCATGTTCGGGTTCCTGTTCAAAAGCAACGCCTTTAATCCTGAGGAAAAGAATTTCCTGCCAATCCACATTACAGGTGTTGCGAGAATAACTTGTATTATGGCTTCGTTCTGCGCAATTATTCCCGGGACGGGGAGGGGCATAAAGTTTGAAATCATCAGGTACATGAGCGGTGCGGACAAGGCAAAAGCTGCAATGAACTTGTTTTTGTACTCCCTTACCTCATTTTCTCTTGCCTCTTTTTCAGCATCTTCGTTCTTTGCAATCTCCGCGCCATAACCAGCATTCTCAATTGCCTTAATCAAATCAGCAACTTTAACCATTTCAGATTCAAAAAACACCGTTGCCTTCTGTGTTGCAAGGTTAACATGGTAACTTTTAACTCCCTGTGTTTTTCCAAGCGTATTTTCAATTATTCCAACACAATGTTGTGATTCCATTCCACCTATTTTCAGCACAACTTTTCCTTTGGTTGTTTCAGCGTATTTCACAACGCCATACCCTGATTTTTCTATGGATTCCTCAAGCATGCTCCGGTTCGTTTTATTTTTGTCAAATTCAATGGTTGCTTTTGCGTTTGCAAAATTCACGTTCGCAGATTTAACTCCTTGAACTTTTTTCAGGTTCTTTTCAATTGTTAATGCGCAGGAAGCGCAGTGCATGTCAGTAACAGCGATTGTTTCCTTTGAAAGCGATTTTTCAGTTTTCTTCTGCATGCCATGATGCATGTTCTCATGGTTCATTCCTTTTTCCAGTTGTTTGGAAGAATTTTTCGAGAGGAACTTATTCATGCAGTCCTTCGAACAGAAATAATAATCCTTGCCGCTGACATTTTCCGTGAACTTCGCGGTTTCCTTTTCTATTTCCATTCCGCAAATGGGGTCTTTTACTTTGGTCATTTTGAAGCCTCATCAATCACTTTTTTCAGTTTTTCCTCAACTTCCTGTGCAATCGCCTCAAGTACGGGATTCTTAACCATTGACATTGCAGTAGTAGGTTGTATTGCTGATACAAAAACTTTTCCTTTATCCTCAAAAATAATCACGTTGCACGGAAGCATCAAACCGATTTCCTTTTCGGCTTTCAGTGCCTTGAATGCGAACAGCGGGTTGCATGTTCCGAGAATTTTGTAATTGTCAAAATCCTCATTCAGCTTCTTTTTAATAGTTGCTTTTACATCTATTTCAGTAAGAACACCAAAACCTTCCTTCTGAAGCTCTTGCCTTATTTTTGTTTCTGCCTGTTCAAAATTTCCTTTGAATTCTTTTTTGTAGCTGTACATAGTAAATTTCACTTTTTTTAAATAAAATAATTGCGGAACTTATCCGCAATAACATTTTTTTAGGCAAACTTGTTGTACACAACAGCTATTATGTAACCTAATACAAACCCTATTACTGCTGCCTCTATAATGCCTCCGAGGATTCCTAAAGGGGTTAATGAAAAGAACATATGTCCCTGCATCATTAATCCCGCTGCATTGGTGTATATGCCTAGGTTTGCAAGTATTCCAAGAGCCAGCATTCCCGCACCTGAAATTATTCCCCCAGCATATCCAAGGGCAGTTTCATTCAGTTTTCCGTCCATTATTTTTTACCCCCTTTAATTTCTTTATTTAGTTTAATTCCTATGAAAACAATGAACAATAAAAGTGCTATTGCAAAAAGCACGCTGTTCAATGTGCTTAGGTTCAATCCATAACCATTTCCGTACTGGTTCATATATGTGCCCTGCATCATTCCCTGGCCATAACCAGAACCCATCATTCCGCCCATCATGCCTCCGCCCATCATACCATAATTGTAGCCCGAACCCATCATTCCAAAGTATTGGTTCGCTTCATTGCTAAGGCCGGAACAGTAGAACCTGTACCCCATCGCAATGTGCATCTGCCTGAGGCTTTCCGAGCCTTCACCACCCATCATCGCATCCATTGCCTCGTGTTGTTCTCCGGGATGTATTTGTTCCATGTAATAATCCCCGAGCTGTTCAAGCTGTTCCTGTGAAAGGCTTTCACATGGCGTTTCCTGTGCTATAATTGCCTGCGCCCCTGAAAAATCCTGGCTACTGTCGGCAAAAGCCAAAGGCATTGCCAGCAAAAACACAATTAAAATTGTCAAAAGTTTTCCGTCCATTTCAATCATCCTCCTGTAAGAAATGTGGGTTTCAGCAGCCTTCACCGCAGCATCCCCCGCCATAATTTATTGTTGTTTTGTTTTCTTCTGCTTCAGGGTATATGCTTGATTCTCCTCCGCAGCACCCTTTCATTAAAACCATATTCCCCGCCTCCAAAAAAATGATATATCTAAATACGATATATCTTTATTTAAACCTTTTGAGGGGATTGTTAATTATGGAACAAATAAAGGTAACCAATATGGCAAAATTCTATTGCCTTATGCTCTTGTGTGAGGAACCCAAGCATGGTTATGAATTAATAAAAATCAGTAGCGAGAAGCTTGAGAAGAAAGTTTCTCCGGGTCAGATTTACCCTTTCCTAGCCAAGCTTGAAAAGGTCGGTTACATTAAGGTAAAGGAAGAAGGTGACCGTGAAAAAAAAACATATGCACTTACTCCTGAAGGCAAGAAGTTCTGCCAGTCGATGCTTCACAAATTCGGCGATCTTGTGGAACTCGCAATAGAACCTAACCTTTCGAAATGCGCGCACTGCGGATGTGAAGTTTACAAGGGAGGGTATTCGGAAAAAATTGGCGGAAAAAAAGTGATGTTTTG
>PCWY01000087.1:5627-6414 GCA_002762975.1 Candidatus Diapherotrites archaeon CG11_big_fil_rev_8_21_14_0_20_37_9
GGGGGTCATTCGTATTAACAGAAAATTGGCAATTTCCAAAACATATTTTTTTTACACTCCGCATGCTCCTGCGCCTGTATCCACTTTGTATGTTTCTTCAAGCGCCCTTTTTACTTTCACGCTTCCATTGTAACTGGAATACTCTCCACCAAGTATTTCCTTTGCACCTGTATTTTCCCATGATTTTTCCTGCTGTTCAAGGTATGCTGCCGTATTCACATATGTCTGCGTAAACCAATAAGAATTGGCAACAAGAAGCGCATCATAAATCTGTTCTTCGGAAGCGTCCTGTGAAGCCATTAGCTCCGCAAGGGCGAGTGCCGCCATTCCGTGGTTGCAATCCGGGAAAGCAGTATTGTTCCCACAGCAAGGCCTGTAAACGTTTGAAGCGACTTCTTCCACAATTGCCTGTTGTTCATCAGTTAGGGAAATTATTTTTGCCGTTGCCAGTAACTCTCCGCCAGATTTTGTTCCAAGAGTCCAGCCTCCAGTGGAAGCAAACCTTGCTTTGTTTTCATATTCTGAAATTTTTCCTTCAGTTAGTATTGGATTATCATTCACCAAACCCAATGCCCAGAGCATGTTCAAATTGAAAAGTGCTGTTTCATTGCTGAAGAAAATGTTTTCATCGCTTCCCTCAAGCAAAAGTTTTTCATGTTCAGGTGTTAATTGAGTATTATAATTTGCAAGAACTTCATTGTACTTTTCTATATCTATTGCGCCTGCTTCCCTTGCCTTTACAAGAACATCCTGCCATTTTACTGGCAAAACAATTCCTGCTGAAGGT
>PCWY01000063.1 GCA_002762975.1 Candidatus Diapherotrites archaeon CG11_big_fil_rev_8_21_14_0_20_37_9
TTTTCTTTAGAGATAATATTCTTCTTATTGCTTTCTCAGTTCTCGTATTGTCTAATGCCATTTCTTTAACTTTTTTATCTTGGTATTGTGATTTAAGATTTTCAATTTCATCTTTAGAGTGTGAGCGGGAAACCCTTGCCTTTTAAGGCAAGGATGAAAGCGAGCTTTATTTCTATTTTTCAAACATTTATCCTAGCGCGACGCGCCGCTGACGCGGCGCTTTGGAAGTCGCGCAGGAGTTGCTCTATAATGAATGATTTAACTAGCTATCAGAATAGTGTTGCGCAATGTATTTATCACTTGCAGTGGACGACGAAGTACAGGTATAAGATGTTCAAGAAGGAAAAGTATGCTGTCCTTGCAGACGGCATACTGCGCGGCATTGCCGCGCGACACGGAATGGAAGTCGTAGAGCTGGCCGTGCAGGACGAGCACGTGCATGTTGTGATAAAGGCCAAGCCAAGCATGAGCGCAAGCGAATGTCTCAGGCTCCTAAAAGGAGCCTCTTCTTATGAGTTATTCAGAAAAGTGCCCAACTACAGATTGAGGTACAGGCGCGGGCACTTGTGGACAAACGGAAAATTTGCCCGCACCGTGGGAAGCGTAGACCTCGCCACCACAAACCACTACGTTGCGAAGCAACGTAACTACCAAACCTCTATGGGCGACTACGTCGCCCTACAGGGAAGCCCCGCACTTTAGTGCGGGGAGGACGTCACACCATTTGGTTTGTTTTCTACTTAATTCTAAATAACCTGCTTTCTGAACTATTGCTTCTCTACTATGGTGAACCTTTTGAAGCATCACTTTCCAATTTGTTTCTTTTCTTTTGTAGTGTTTCAACACATATTGAATTTCTTTATCAGTCCATCTGGTTTTTTTCATAAGTAATTTGGAGAAAAAGCCTACTTTTTGCTTTTCGGAAGGGGTCATTGCCGGTGCGAAAATTGGGTAATTCATTGCGAATCGCCTCCGAATTCGGTTAGTATTCATATTTCCCTATCTGAAAGGAATTCAGAATCATTGTTTTGAACTTCTTGCAGTTCTTCTTTTGTTGGAAATTCAATTTTGAGCATTTTATTGCAACCTCAAAAAAGTAATTGAATTTTTTCATGAAGGCTACCTTAAAATCCATGGAAGAAACTCTTAAATTTTACGAATCCAATAAGCCTGAAATTACTGCTTTTCACCGTGCAAAATACAGAGAAGCTTTTATGCGCCCTAAAACCATGAAACGTTCAGTTTCCTCTGGGGGAAGAATTGGTGCCGCAGCGGGCGGCTTACTTGGCCTTGGTTTAGACGTAGCCGGGGAAGTGAGGCGAAGAAGAAAACGGAAATAGCCTATTTTGAGAATTCGCTTTAGAGTGCAGACACATTCGCCTCATAAAATGTCGGATTTTTTAGCATAAGTTTTTTTTAATCGGTATTGTCTTTCCTTAGTTTCCAGTAAATCTGATAACAAAGGTTTGGAATATAATGCGCAAGCTTCGGTCTCAATGCTTTCGGGATTATCATTGCGGGTTTTGTGAAATAAAGGTCCATTTCATCCACAATGAATTTTGCTTTTGTGTACCTCTTGAATGTACCCTGATTTGTGTACCAGTCATGCATAGTGGTTTCGCAGAACATTATGTAATGAAAAGGCGTCTGCCCGAAATTGTATGAATTGTAATAAGGCACTTCTATATGCGCAATGCCATTCGGTTTCAATACCCTGTGTATTTCTGTAAGCACCTCATCAAACTTGAACGTATGCTCAAGAAAATTCAGGCAGAAAACAGTGTCAAATTCGTTGTTTTTGAAAGGCAATTTTGTTGCATCCGCAATAATATCCGCATTGCTCTTCGAATCATAATCAATCCCTATTGCCCCGTTGAGCTTCCTCATACCACAGGCAATATCGAGAATTTTTTCACCTTTCTTTGGCTTGAATACTTCCATTCTTTCATTTGTCCAGTGGCCAACCCCTGCTTTGGAGTTTGAGAAATAATGGTTTACTTTTGTCATGCTAATCAAAAAGAATAATCATTTTATATTATTTCTTAAGCGACTTCCACCACCACTCATTTGCTTTATACCATTCAATTGTTTTTTTAAGACCCTGTTCAAAATTCATTTCAGGTTTCCATCCAAGTCCCATTATTTTTGAGGAATCCAGACTGTATCTTAAGTCATGCCCCTTGCGGTCCTCAACATATTTTATCATTTCCTCATTCATGTCAATGGCTGAAATAATTTTTTTTGTAAGATCAATGTTCTGCACCTCATTTCCCCCGCCGATGTTGTAAATTTCTCCTTTAATTCCTTTCTGCCCTGCCGTTAAAATTCCTCTGCAATTATCAGTAACATAAAGCCAGTCCCTAATATTTTTTCCAGTGCCGTATACAGGAACCTTTTTGCTTTCAAGCAAATTGGTTACAAAAAGCGGTATTACTTTTTCAGGATACTGGTAAGGCCCGTAATTGTTCGAACTCCTAGTAACAACAACATCAAAACCAAATGTTGTGCAATAACTCAATGCAATCAAATCCGATGCAGCCTTTGAAGCAGAGTAAGGGTTCCTAGGTTTCAAAAGATCCTTCTCAGTACTGCTTCCGTTTTCCACAGAACCATAAACCTCATCCGTGCTCACATGCACAAACCTTTCAACATCACTTTCCATTGCGCACTGCACCATATTCTTTGTTCCAGTGACATTTGTCCTGATGAAAGGATCTGCATCATTTATTGAGTTATCCACATGGCTTTCCGCAGCAAAATGAAAAACTGTATCAACCCCATCAAGAGCATTCAAAACAATTTTTTTATCCGCAATATCCCCCTGCACAAAAGCGTACCTTTCATTTCCTTCCAGATCCTTCAGATTATCCGGGTTGCCAGCATAGGTAAGCAAATCAAGATTGACAACATCTATTTTTGTGTACTCAAGAAGCATCCTCACAAAATTGCTTCCAATAAAACCGCATCCGCCTGTAACAAGAACCTTCTTCATAAAAACCACAAATATTGTCCACGAAAACCATTAATAATGTTTTTTGGCCCACCCCCTAACTAAATCAAAAGCTTCCTGAACCTCAGTGAACCAATTAACCTTGATGTTTTCACCGCAATAACATAACCAATGCCCCCAATGATAATCAAAATGGCATGCAAAGGCGTCTTGTTCTCCATGAATGTTATGCCGCGGGGCGAGCTAAGCGAAAAGCCAACGCCTTTTCCCCATGTTCCTGTTGCCGCCTGAAAATCTTTCACCGGATTCACGAGAAAACCAAATTTAATATTCAAAAATTCCCTGCAAATTTTTGTAGGATGTTTTTTGTAAAGCAGAACATCATTCTGGTGATAGTAAAGTCTCTGCATCACATGCTTAACCAATGCCAAAAAACCTTTTGGCTTAACTTCCTTATGATTGTGCTCATAACCCGCCTCAATTAATTTGAATTCATAACCCAAATCCATTATTTTAAATGTTAAATCAGTATCCTCCCTATAATACCTGTATACCTCATCATAACCGCCCACCTTATCCAAAAGTTTTTTCCTGAATCCTGTGGATGTGCCGCCGTAATAATCATACGCGCTCACAACCCCTGATTTTTCATCGGAAAAGCCGGCAACCATCTTTTCTAACCAATCTTTTTCCGGAATGCAATCCTGATCCATGTTGATTACAATTTCATACTGTGCATTTACAATTCCCTTATTTCTTGCGCTGCACACACCTTTGTTTTTCTGGTGAAAAACTTTCAGATTTTTTTTGTCTTTCAAATAAGTGTCCAAAAATTCACGAGTTCCATCATTCGAACCATCATTCACAACAATAATTTCATATTTTCCTGAAAATTTTTGTTTGAGCAAACCATCAAGGGTTTTCTTTAGAACTTTTTTATTGTTGTAAGCCGATACAATAATTGATGCATTCATGAAAAATTCTCCCCGACAAATTTTTCCAGTAATTCATTTATCTTCCCGCGTGGAATATTTGTTTGTTTAAATTCGTTTATTTTTAAAATATTTTTCCCCAACTCCTGTATTTGCCACGCAACCAAACCAAGTTTTTTCTTTTCAACAACCCCGGCAAGCTCAAGCTGATGGTCATTTGTGTGTTCCCCGAATTCCTTCCTTCTTGGCACAACAATCATTTTTTTCCCGAGGTTTTTGCACAACCCTATGTTGCCTTCGCCCGCATGTGTAATAATCAACTCTGCTTCCTTGATTTTTTTTTCAAATTCATCTAGTCCAAGAAATTTTTTTGATGAGAAATTTTTCGGCAAATAATCAGAATAACCTGTCTGGCAAAAAACTTTCCCTATAATTATTTTCTTTTCTATAAGAAAATCAATTTCCTCAAGCAGTCTGTTGAACTGCTGTGGATGCGTTCCAAGAGTAACAAAAATTTTTTCAATCAAAATATGCTGCCTCCGTAAACTCCTTGGGGATAGAATTTTTCAAGGTCTTTCCACTGGTATATAAAAAGGTCCGCAAACAGGTAAGCGATTTTCCCGCTTATGCCTGGTTTTATTGGACGGCAGAAGCTTTCAATAAAAACAATTTTTTTCCTGAGCAATTTTCCCGCAATGCACACAACAAGTCCCGCATCGGCTCCTGTTGAAATAATCATATTGGGTTTTTCTTTCCTCAAAATTTTCACTGCCTGAAAAAATGCCTTTAATGTTGCAACAGGATTTCGCTTTGGAAGTTCAATAAAAAAAACTTTTTCCTTTTCAGCAAGGCTCTCAGTATCTGCTCTTTTGAAAGTAATGAAAAAATGTTCTCTTTTTGAATAAAATTCCCTTATTTGAAGCATTTCGCTTAAATGGCCTCCGGCACTGCACGCAAGGCATATTTTTGGCTGCATTAATTACTTCCTGTCTGGCAAAATTAAAGCTTATTGGTATGAATAATGGTTTCTGGTCAAAAAATTGGTACAATAATTGAATCATTCACAGCGATCTGTGCTTTTAAACATTATCTTTTCTTATACTATAATGATTCAGATTCAGGATGTGCAGGACTATTTCTCAAAACACAAAATGGAACTTTTTTTTGTAGGCCTAATTTTTCTGCTTGCTTTTGGAATAAGGGCACACCTGATGATTTATGATCTAATGTTCGGCTTTGACCCGTATTTCCACGCCAGAATCGCAGAATATGTTGTGCAGAACTTTGCAATTCCTTCTGTCGACCCGCTTGCATATTTCCAGGTTGAAGGCGGAGCAACTTTGCCTGAAACAGGATTCTTCTGGTTCTTTACCGCAATATTATACAAAATTTTTACTTTGGGTGCGGCGTTCAGCAAAGAATCCTGGATTTCTGCAACAAAATTTTTCCCTGCATTTTTTGGCGCGGTAATAAGCGTAGCAATGTACTATTTGGGTAAACAAATGTACGGCAGAAAAGCAGGAGTTACAATGGCTCTTTTTGCTGCGGTTGTCCCAAGTTTTGTGTACAGGACAATGGCAGGCTTCTTTGAGGAAGATTCACTTGGGTTTTTGTGGCTTGTTGTTGGCTTGATTTTCTTCGTGAGGGCAGTGCAAAAAGCGGAATTCCACAAGGACACTATTAAGGATGCGGTTATTGCAGCATTCTTTTTTATCCTGATGGCATGGACCTGGCAGATGTTCATAATTATTCCGATAATTCTGGTTGCATGGTTCCCTAGCACAATTGTTTTAATGTGGTTCAGGAAAGAGCCGCAGGAAAAAATGTTCAACCTTGCAAAAAATTTTGCAATAACCTTTGTATTATTCTCGGTTTTTGCATCGGCTCTTGTCGGTACCGGCTGGATTGGCTCGGCAACAGGTTATGTTTCAAGTTACTTGCCTGTAACCCCTGACAATGTAACAAGAATAAATACTCCTGGCGGAGACGGTACAAGCGTTTACTCAATAAGTGTCGGAGAAGAACAGCGCGGATTCGGTTTCTGGGGCAATAAATATTCGGCCCTTATAATATTCCCTGTTTTGGCGCTTCTGATTTTCATCCCTTACCGTTTACTAAGAAAAAAGAACGATTATGTGACTTTTATTGCAATGTACTGGATAATAATAACCGCGTTCATGGCATTCATCCGGTTAAAATTCACCTATGCTTTTGGTTTGCCTGTCGCAGTTGCCGCAGGAATAACCTTGCACGAAATGTTCAACTGGGTAGGAGACCGGCAGGGATTTGAGAAAAAACTCATTGCCTTTTCCCTAGGTTTCATGTTCCTTGTCGGAATTGCCGCAGGAAGCTTTTTTGTTTCACAAAACGTTCCATCAATTGAACAGAACACCGGCTGGAAGGAAAGTTTGCTTTGGATGAAAGATAACACTCCTGTTG
>PCWY01000031.1 GCA_002762975.1 Candidatus Diapherotrites archaeon CG11_big_fil_rev_8_21_14_0_20_37_9
AAGCACATCTTTTTCCCTTGTTTTCAGCAGTTTCAGGAGGATGAAAAAAATTCCGATATCCGCAATAATTAAGGGGATTCTTGCAAGGAACATCTGGAAATGAATGTTCCCGAAAATTGATTCAGGAAGGAAAGAGAAAAGGAAAAAAGGCGCGGAAACAACAGCAAGCATTGTTGTTGAGTAAGGGAAAGCTTTCACAAGTCCAATGTCCAAAAAATGCTGGTACGGATCTGCAAATCCGGATGTGACAAAATAATTCGCAAAAGGGATTGTGCCGTCAAGCAAAAAATCCGATGCAAAAAGAAAAGACGCAATTATTTTCATGACAAGAATGACAATGAAAAATTTTGTTGTAAAAATTTTTGGAAATTCGATTTTTTTGAATGTAAAAAACTTTGAACCCAAAAAATTTGTGCAGGTTGTAATGCCTATTACAAGGATATTTGCTATCGCAGCGGCAATCCCAAGGTGCTTCACAAGGAAACCAAGAACACTAAGCCCGAGGAAAAGTGAAATAAGGTAAATCGAAAAATATTTTGCCAGTTCAGGAAGCGCCCTTTCCCCTGAACTGAATGTGAACTTCTTGTTGAATGTAAATCCGACAAGGACTCCAACAAGGTAACCTGCTGCAGATGCGACGATATAATCAATGCCCGCGCCATAAAGAAGCAAAAGAAAAACAGCGTAATTTACTATTGTTGCCCCAACTCCTACAACCACAAACTTTACAAATTCAGTTTTTGCGCTATTCATTCCGCTCTGTCCTTTTTCCAAAATATGCTTTATATCATTGTTTTTTTATTGCCTACATTCACTATATTTATTGGTGATTTAATTTTATAAAACTGGTTTTTCATGCTTTTGGCGCCATTTTTGAACCAAAACCTTCTTTAAAAAGCCCATGACATTAATATATTGGTGTTATGGTTAAAATAGAGGCAGGAAATGGGGATTTTGATTCCCTAAAGGTACTTGCTGAAAAATGTCTGGCTAATTATACCCTGCAGAAAAGCAACTTCAAAACCAAGTCCAAAATGAAGGATTTTGTTGCCTTTTTTGCCGTTGAATCAGGCCAAAAAATAGGTTTCATTTCAGGTTATGGAGAAGGCCAAAGCATGCACATATGGCTTTTCGGGGTCATGGAAACCAAAAGGCGCATGGGAATCGGGGAGGCATTGCTTGCTGAATTTGAATCCTTTGCAAAGCAAAAAGGCTATGTTGAAATAACCACTATGACATTCAATAAGTACAGGGGAAAGCTCATACTTTCCATAAAATCCGGCTTTGACATAACTGGCTATAAATTTTTGGAATCAAAAAATAATTACGGAATAGAGCTCACGAAAAAAATTGTTTAACTGAGGTGATGTATTGGAAAAAATAGGCATAGGTTTGATTGGCTGTGGAGAAATATCCGCGAGGCACTTCAATGCAATAAAAGAATTAAATGACCTTGAACTGAAGGCGGTTTCTGACAGTGATCCTGCTGCCGCAGAAAAGGCAGGCAAGGAAAATAATGTTCCTTATTATACCGACAACAAAAAACTTTTCGAAAGAAAAGACATTTCTCTTGTTGCAATATGCACGCCTATATCCACACATACTGATATTTCAATCGAAGTGCTTAATTCCGGAAAGGACGTGCTTACTGAAAAGCCAGTAGGCATCACTTTGGAATCCATTGACAAACTTATTGCAGTTGGTAAAAAAACAGGCAAAAAGATTTTTGTTGTGCATCAGGTCCGTTACAATCCAAGTGTTTATGCGCTGAAGAACGCAATAGATTCCGGCGCGCTTGGAAAAATACTTGCCTGCAATCTTGTTGTAAGATGGTTCAGGCCAGAGGATTACTTTGACAAAAAATGGTACGGCAACAAAAAAATTGCGGGCGGCACTCTTCTAAATCAGGGAATACATTACCTTGACATAATGCAATGGCTAATAGGCGACGTCAGGGAAGTCATTGGCAGGGCAGACCATATCAGGTACCCGAAACTTGAAATCGAGGATTATGCATCCGCGCTCCTCAAATTCAAAAACAATGCGCTTGGACAGATTGAAATAAATGTAATGACCTACGACAAAAACTTCGAATGTTCCTTCACCGTAATGGGTTCCAAAGGAACGGTAAAACTTGGCGGGAAAGCATTGCAGACAATTGACTATTGGAATGTTGAAGGCAACAAGAAGCCTGAAATACCCCGCGGTCTTGGACCCAACATTTATGAAAAAGGTCTTTATGAGGGTTCAGTGCCAAATCATCTTGATGTTTACAAAGAAATTCTTCGCGAACTCCAACATAGCGGAAAAATGGAAATGACTGCGCCTGAAGCAAGAAAATCGGTGGAAGTTGCGCTTGCAATCTATAAATCCAGCAAAGAAAATTCCAAAACAGTTTCTTTGCCTCTTCAAAAATGAATTATGCATTTATGGCTGTGGCTTTTATGAAAATTACCGGCGTTCCAAGAGTTGATTTGAGCATACAGGAAAAACCGCTTCGCGAAAAAATGATCTCAGTATTTACTGAGGTAATTGATTCAGGCGACTTAATCCTGGGAAAAAATGTAACAGCATTTGAAAAAGAAGCCGCTGAATATCTGGGCATTCCGAATGCTGTTGGTGTTGCAAACGGGACAGATGCGATAAAATTAGCCCTTGCCGCCCTTGGAATAGGCAAAGGGGATGAAGTCATCACAACCCCATTCACAATGGCCGCCAATGTTGAGGCAATTTTCCACGTGGGCGCAAAACCCGTTTTTGCGGATGTCAATTATGAAACATTTAATATTTCGCCAGAAAAAATCAGGGAAAAAATAACCAAAAAAACAAAAGCGATTCTTCCTGTGCACCTGTTTGGTTTGCCCGCGGACATGGAAAAAATAATATCCCTTGCAAAAGATGCCGATTTGTTTGTTGTGGAGGACTGCGCTCAGGCATTCGGTTCCGAATACAAAGAGAAAAAATGCGGGTCATTCGGAGAACTTTCCGCAACAAGTTTTTATCCAACAAAAAACCTCGGGGGTTATGGAGATGGCGGAATGGTTTTTGTAAACAAACCTGAATATCTTGACAAGCTGAGGCATCTGCGTGTTCACGGGCAGGTAAAAAAATACGATTACAAATACATCGGGTGGAACAGCAGGCTTGATGAAATACAGGCCGCAATACTTCGCCCAAAACTCAGGCTTATTGATTCATGGAATGATTCCCGTGCAAAGGCTGCCGCAATATACACAAAAGAACTTTCAGGAATAATGCAGGTAAAAATACCCGAAGCTCCTGCTCACTCAAAACACGTTTTCCACCTTTATACAATCAAAGCCGAGAAAAGAGATGAACTTGAAAAATATTTATTCAAAAATAATATTGGCACAACAATAAACTTTCCTGCTCCCTTGCACCTGCAGAAAGGATACTCTTCACTTGGTTATGCTCAGGGCGATTTTCCTGTTGCTGAAAAACTCTGCGCTGAAAGCATTTCACTTCCGATGTTCGTAGGAATCACAAAAGAGCAGATAAGTTATGTTGCTGAAAAAATTTCTTCTTTTTATAACTAAATTAAATTGCCTTGGCATTTTTTGTCTGTTCTTTTCTATGAAAAAATTTCTGGTAAAATGCCACACAGTTATAGAAAGGCAGTTTCATTAATGCAAACAGCACATTGCTTTTCCCTGGCATTCCGTCTGGCCATGGTCCGAAAAAAGGAAGCACAGGAAAAGGAAGTTTTCTCCAGTGCCTTCCGATTTCCACATCAGCATCCCTTGATGAACGCCTGAAAAAACACATATGGTATGAAACAACAATACTGCTTAGATTTCCTTCGGAAAATTCCGCCAGATTTTTTTGCTGATCGGATTTTACTGCGCCATACTCAAAAGGATAGGTTCCCAAAAAAACAATGCGGTTTGTTCTCCAGAGCTTCCCCATTTTCCTGTCCCTTGCAACAAGAAACCTGTCTTTAACAAAATCCCTCATAGTAAGTTCCACCCTGCACACGTTTTTTGGCAGTGCCTCGAGTTCAGAAAGTATTTTTTCCATTGCTTGCGGCATAATTATCTCATCGCCGTCTATCACCATGAACCATTCTGTTTTTGTGAGAGAAATCATTTCATTTCTCAGTTCTACAAGCCTCTTGGGTTCGGATTTTCCTTTCTCAAAAAACATGATTTTTTCGCTTTTTATTCCTTTTACAATTGCAGCAGTATTGTCTGTTGAACCAGTATCAAAAACAATCACCTCTTCAGCGACAGGCAGTACCGATTCAATTGCCTGCCTTATGAATTCCTCCTCGTTTCTAATCATCATATGCACAGTAATGCCGTTCATTCCGAATTCCTTCCCGAAAGCTGCATGGCTTTTTTGTAAACTACTTCGCATCCTTTTTCCCTTGAATTATTTTCCGCGATTTTCCTTATCCTGTCTCTTGGATAATTAAATTTTACAAAATTTTTTAAAAATTCTTTATTGAATGAATCCCAATCGCTTTTCTGAAATCCAATTGAATTTTTTTCAATAAATTCTTTTTGCACTGTATTCGCATCAGGTGCCTTTGCGCACACCGGTAACCCCGCTGCAATGTAATCGAATACTTTTGCCCCGAGAATCTGCATTGCCGCATCCGGATAGGCTACAAGGCCGGCATCTGCCGCGGAAAAATATTTATAAAGTTCCGTAAAAGGAATGTTCCTCAAAAACACAGTTTTATCCAATACCCCATTATTTTTCAGCCTTGTTTTTATGCCTGAAATAATTTCCTCTTCTCCTCTTGAACCTGTATAACTCGTGATAAAAATTACCCTTACATTGCTTTTTGCAAGTACAGGAAAACTTTTTTCCGCAAAACCAGTAAGATCCTTATCCCCTGTTCCGCCGACATATATTAATACAAAATCATCGCCAAATCCAAATTTTTTTCTCATTTTGCTTCTTTCGCTTTTGCTGAAAAAAATCCGCTTTGTATCGCTGCCATTAGGTGCAAGGAAAGCATTTTCCCGAGAAAAAGAAAAATCTTTTACAGCCTCATCAAGGTAAGGCTGATTCAGAAAAATTACAGCATCGGAAAATTTATGGGTAAAAGATTCCATAAAACGGTAAATTTTGAATTTGAATGTTTTTGCCTTTTCAGGTTCAAGAATTGCAACCACTTTTGTGAACGGGTCTTTTGCATCAAGCAAAAATTTTTTTCCTGATAATTTTGCCGAAAGCAAAGCAAAAAAATTATGGGTTATCGGAGGCGATGTTCCGATAACAAAATCAGCATTGCTTTTCATAACCTTTAACATCATGCTTAAAATTCCTTTATACCGTGCAACAGTTCTAGTGCTCCTAAAAGTGCCCCTTTCCGGTGCAAGCACTTCAACTTCCAATGATTTGCTTCTAAAATAATCCCTTGTTCCATTTACTCTTACAACACAGGCGCCCTTTTCAGGTTCCGCGTAAGGTGTAAGGATAATTGCTTTCATTCAGCATCACCAAATATTGTTTTTGGATTTTTAATTATTTTTTTCACAAGATCAATATCGGCTTTATCGGGCAAAATAATTTCTTTTATTGAATAAGTTGATTTGCTTATCTTTTTTATTAATTTACTTTTCATAAACACTTCAATTGTAGGTGTCAACACATGATTTAATGCAATTCCAAAAATTCCGAACTGCATTGTAAGAACTGATCCAAAAATAATGGTGGACGCAAGTATTGCAGCGGAAATAAATGTAAGTGTTTTCTGTGCCTTGAGGTTAAAAAAAAGTGGCTTCATAGGAATATTTAAAATGAATGTAAAAACAGTCAAAAGCAGAATCCTGAATGCATTTGCATACCCTGAAAATCCTCCACCTAAAATAAATTCCAGAATGGTTTCTGCAAAAATTATCATTCCGAGCACCATTGGTATTGAAAGATAAAAAATGTACTTTGTTGCCCTGAAAATTATTTTCCGTGAATCATCAAATTTCCCGTACCTGCTTACCAACGGGAAAAATATTGTTTCAAGCGGCTCAAAAACCCTTATTGCAAGAGTCTGAACTTTAATCAATGCACCGTAAACCCCGACCGAATTTAATCCAAGGAAATATTCGACAATCCAAACAGGGATGCCATTTTCAATGCTCCTTAACTGTGAAAATACAGCAGTCCATTTTCCATGACCTTTCAGCATTTTAACGAAAAGGCCTTTCTCGCCCTTTGCCCTGAAAAGCTCAATTGATTTTTTTGGAAGCAGAAATAAAAATACTGCAAGAGTAAGAGCACCTGCGATTATTGTCGCAATAAAAATGCTTTCCACCGTATTACCATACATTTCAAGCAAGGTATAAATAAAAACAAGT
>PCWY01000037.1 GCA_002762975.1 Candidatus Diapherotrites archaeon CG11_big_fil_rev_8_21_14_0_20_37_9
GTTTCAGAAAAAGGCGGAATCTATTACTGCGAAAATGCAATTGAAAAAATAAGTGAAATGATAAAGGAAGAACACCAAGAAACAAACGAGAAAAAACATCAGTGTTTAGAAATAGAAACAGTTAAATAAATAAAATAGAGGACTGGGCGGACAGGAAAATATCAGGAAGCGAAGCTTAAATGCTAAAACTACTGGAAAAATGACTTTGAAATGAGAAAAATCAAATACAGTTCAAGGGAGGAACTGCATAAAAGATAAAAAAAACATAAAAGATTTCCAAAAAATACCATTAAATGAAACAACAAACCAGTTCAAATGAAAAAAAATAAAATTATAGATATAATTATATAATTTTATGTAAAATTATATAATTGGTGATTAATTTGAAGCAGGTAGTGTTGTCCATAAGTGAGGAGTCCGATGCCAGACTGAGAAGGCTGGCCAGAAAAATGATGAACGGCAGAAAAGGCAGTATTTCCCAGACGGTTGAAGCAAGCCTTATCCTTCTGGAAAAAAGAACCATGCAGGCAAAAGCATTAATAAAACTTAAAACCCTCTCCGAAGAGAACAAATCATATGGGATAAAAAAATTCAGGAGATCCGATGCATATGCCTGACACCCTCATCGACACAAACATACTGGTTTATTTTGCCGACAATACAGACAAGAAAAAGCACCTGAAAGCAAAAAAAATCCTGAATAACATTTCAAAACACCCTGAAGAATATGCAATATGCCTCCAGAGTCTCAGGGAATTCGCTTCAGTAATGCTAAAAAAGAAAAATATGGGCAGAAAAAAAATCATTGAATACCTTGAAGCCTATCTGGATGTCTTTGAAGACACATACCCTGACACACCGGAAGATACAATAAAAGCGCTTGAGAAAGAAAGCATGCATTTCTGGGACTCGCTTCTCGCAGAAACAGCAAAAAGAAACGAAATCATGGAAATCCTGACAGAAAACACCTCGGATTTTCAAAACATAACCGGAATTAGAACAACAAACCCATTCAAGTGACATAGCCAAAATTAAAGTAAAAGTGATGCGTATGGAAATGCTTGACTTGATAAATGAAAAGGATAAAGTAATCGGAAAAGCCACTCGCAAAGAAGTCAATGAAAAAGGACTGTTGTACAGGTGCTCAGGAATCTATGTTTTAAAAAACGGGCTTTTTTTAATCCAAAAAAGAAGCGCAAATAAAAAAATCAGGCCAGGCAACTGGAGTATTGTGGAAGAAACGGTAAAATCAGGGGAAACTTATGAAGAAGCGGCGCTCCGCGGAGTCAAAGAGGAATTGGGGGTAAAAGCCAGCAACCTGAAATTTATAGGCAAAAAAATAATTAATGATACAGAATACCCTGATTACTTTTCAATGGCAGTATTTATCTGTGAAATAAAAGAAACACCAAAAATAGACAAAAAAGAAGTGGAACTTGTAAAAATGATCACAAAAAAAGACCTGATAGCCATGACAAACTCAGAAAAAAAAATAACCCCGACCTTAATGGAAACACTAAGTTTCCTTGGAAATGCATGAAACACAGAACAAGCATTGACGCAAAAGACCTTTGCGCATCAATATACATCAGGAACAACTGCAAACCCCAAACAGTAAAAAATACTTCAAACCCATGAAAGAACTGAAACTCGCATGAAATCCGAAAATTATTTAATAGCATTTTACTATTAATATACTAGGTGATTTAGTGACTACCCTGACAATAAAATTTGAAGGCATACCTAAAGAAGTCCTTGAGGAGGCGGTGAAGCGAGGGTATGGCAAAACCAAATCGGAAGTCCTGAGGGCGGCCCTCATACAGTTCGGCCAGGACATGGATCTCATAAAACCGAAACTTCACTCAAAAACAGAGGCATATGCATATTCAGAAATAAATAAAAGGACGAAATGAATGTATCTGGATACTGACATATTTTATGCAAAATTAAAACCAAATGACAGGCACGCAAAAACAGCGGAAAAAATGCTTTCCGGAAAGAGCAGGCAAGCCACTTCAATAATAACCCTGCTTGAACTTGAACTCCTGTTCAAAAGGGAAATAAGTGATGAATTAAGCAGGCACACCATGGAAATATTCACAAAAAACTTTCCGGAAACAAAAATTCGGGAGTTTAATGCAAAAATATTCATGAAAAGCCTTGAATTGAGACAGGAATTTGATTTAGGGATATTTGACTCCATACATGCAGCAACAGCAATAATCCACAATGAAACAATGGTCTCAACAGACAAGGCATACAAAAGAGTCAGGGGACTGAAAACGGCAAACCTGATTTAAACTATTGCAAACCAAATACAGAAACACCAAAAATATATAATCAACGAAACATATATTTAAACATATTTTTGGTTAATTCTAAATATATGGATATTCCGCTGAAAAACAGGCTGAGGAAAAGGTCACAAATTGAACTTGCTGAACTGCAGGATGAAGCAGTAGACATCCTATACACCGTGGATCCAAAGGCAGTTTTCCACGGAGGAACCGCAATATGGCGCTGTTATAACGGAAACCGGTTTTCAGAAGACCTGGATTTTTACACGCCGGCAGGAAAAAACCTTGAAGAAAAACTGTCAAAAGAGTCCGCAAAAAGAGGCCTGATACTCACAAAATTCCGCAAAACCGAGAACAGCATTTACTCAAGAATAAGTGACACCCAAACCGAGGTTTCATTGGAACTCACAACCAGAACAAAAAAATGCATTCCTGTCTTCTACAAAAAAGCAGATGGAAACACACAAAATGTTCTTTCCCTAACGCCTGAAGAACTAATAATTGAAAAGGCAAAAGCATTCTCAAACAGGAAACTTATAAGGGATATTTATGATGTTTATTTTCTCCTAAACCAAGCAAACATTCAGAAAGTAAAAACTAAGCTCTCGGAAATAATGCGCAAATCCATAATTCCTGTGGATGAAAAAAATCTCAAAGCACTCTTATATAGCGGAGCGGTACCATCATTCAAACACATGGAATCAGCAATAAAGAGGGCAGTCAAATGAAATATACAAAAGAATTCAGGGAAAAATTCTCAAAAAAATCATTCACAACAAAGGATGTAAAAATTTTTCTTGAAAACAAGGGCGCAAACAAAAACTATTACAGCCTCTTCCTTGCAAACGAAATGAAAAACAACAGAATTTTCAGGCTCAAGCAGGGGTTTTACTCATTCACGCAAAACCTGGAGGATGCGGAAAAACTCTTCCAACCATCATATCACGGACTCCAGGATGCACTTTCAATACACGGCATCTGGGGACAGCAGACAATACCAATACTAATAACCCCCAGAAAAATAAGGACAGGAACAAGAACAATAATGGGGCAAAAAATCCTCACAAGAAAAATAAGCAGGAAAATGTTTTATGGTTTTGAATCAAAAAAACACCACAGCACATGGATAAGCGTTTCAGACCCGGAAAAAACATTAATAGATTTTGCATACTACCACGAACCACTGGATGAGGAAAGCATCAGAAACATCCTTAAAAAAGCCGACAAAACAAAAATACGCGAATACCTGAAAAGAACCAGCAAAAAAACACAAAAAAAAGTGAACAACCTAATCAACCAATTCTCAAAATAATCATTACCCAAAAATCAACCATTTGGTTGATTTGGAATCAACCAAAGGTATATTAATACTCGAGAAAGGAGTCTATGCAAGACGAAATGAAAGATTTGGTGTTCAAATTGCTATTTAATTCAAGTGGAGAAAAAACTATGGTGGAACTAATCCTGCTTTTGCTTACTGGTGAATGGTCGCTCTCGCCAAAAGGAATTTCAGAAAGATTAACTCAAAAATTCTCCCACAAGATTTCGTTCCAAGAAATTCGCAAGGTAGTCAAATGGATTTTCCCAAGAAACAAAAAAAGTGTTATGGCGAGGACAAGATTAGACTCAAAAGAACGCCATAAGCAAAGGGTGTGTTGACAAATGATTCATAAAACTTTGAACGAAATAAAAATAATTGACTGTAAAGGCATTCTTATCCATGAAAACCCGGATCCAAAGAGGGTCAAAAAAATAGTTGATTCTCTGGTGAAAACAAATACTTTGAATGACCCGCTAATTGTTACAAGATTAAAAGATAAATTCGTGCTTTTAGACGGCGTGAACAGACTAACATCACTCCAATCATTGGGAGTAAATCACATTCCGTGTCAAGTAGTTGATTACTTTACTGACAGGGTAGAATTGGCTAATTGGTCTTACATTTGTGATGCTGAAGTAAACTTTGATCGGTTCCCGACAAGACTGTCGAAACATTATTTTGAGCCAAATGGCGGGATTTTGATTTGCCAAAAAAATTTGTACAAAAAGTTACAAATCAATGACAAAAAAGAGTTAGTAGTTGAAACAAACAAAATTTTGGAAAAGATAGCGAAAACAACCTATGTGAGGGCTTTTAATGTTCATGCGGAAGACTTGATAGAAAATCAGTCGGCAATAATTTTTCCTCAAATAATAAAAGAAGATGTTATTGAATTGTCATCCAACGGCTTGAAATTTAATGCCGGAATAACTAGGCATGTAATCCAAGACAGGATTCTCAATTTTTGCTTTGACCTAAACTTTCTAAAATCTAACTTTAGCATGGCTGAGAAACAAAAAGAGCTCGAAAAAAGGAAACAAAAAATCCTTTCGCAAGAGGAGGCAAGAAAATATGCAGAAACTGTTATCACAATCACAGAAACTTGATGCAAAAGAAAAATATATTCAAAAATGCGTCAAATGTAGGAAAGAGCACATTGGCTTCTCAAAGAAATGTGATAAGTGCGGCGGAATGATAGAACTATTTTATAATTTAAAAAATTTTGAGAGGAAAAAATCAAGCAACTCATATGAAAGGTTCTTTGATATTCTTCCAATAAAAAACAAGAAAAATCTCATGTGGCTTGGAGAAGGAAATACACCGCTAATTCACTCAAAAAAAATTGGGAAAAAAATAGGCTTAAAAAATCTCTACCTGAAGTGCGAGGGAACTGGTCCCACACAAACAACTAAAGATCGAATGGCTACCGTTTCATTGTCCTACTTATATGAGAACAGCATCAAAGAGTTCGTTACTGCAAGTACTGGCAACACAGGGACTTCATATGCGCATGGCATACTCAAACACCCTTACTTCAAAATGCACCTTGTATATCATGGTTCTCCGAGTAGGCTCAATTTTGAAATGAATGAAAACATAAAAATTTACAGGGTAAAAGGAGATTTTGTCAATTCGTGCGCTCAAGCCATGAACTTTGCACACAAAAACAAGCTTGTTTTTGAAGGCGGTTTTTTCAATCCAGGGCGCAGAGAGGGTTTGAAAATGGCTTTTATCGAATCTATAGAGCAAATGTCGCAAGAACCAGACTGGTATTTCCAAGCAGTAAGCAGCTCCATGGGAGTAGTAGGAACATACAAGGCCGCACAGGAATTAATATCAGTGGATTTACTTGAGAAAAAACCAAAATTGGGCTGTATTCAGCAAAAATCTTGCAACCCCATGGTTAGAGCTTGGAAAAATAAAAGTGAAAAAATTTTGCCAAAACACATAATTGAAAATCCACAAGGCATAGCAAAAGCAATACTAAGGGGCAACCCAACAAACACCTACCCAATAGTGAGAGATTTAGTCATTCAATCAAAAGGGCTGTTCGAAGACGTGACACGAAACGAAATAATAAAAGCAGTACACCTGCTCAAATCTCGCGAAAACTTGGATTGTTCCCCAGAGTCTGGAGTTGCCTTATCCGGTCTAATTAAGGCTACTGAAAATGGATTAGTGGACAAAGATGAAGTAATTTTGGTCAATCTGACTGGCGGAATAAGAAAAAGAAACATTTATCCTAAAGAATTCAACTATATTTAGTGGAGGTAAAATTATGGTTAAAGCGGTGATTTTTGATTGGGACGGAACATTAGCCGATACGCCTAGGCACA
>PCWY01000073.1 GCA_002762975.1 Candidatus Diapherotrites archaeon CG11_big_fil_rev_8_21_14_0_20_37_9
AGTTGGTTTGAATGCCTCTGCAATTGATTTTTTGAAGCCATCATAAGCATCCTCGGATTCTTTGTTTATTGAAGGAGTAACCTTTTCCAATGCCTTTTCAAAATTTGAAAACGAAATTTCATGCACTTTAAATTTTGATTCCGCAAGCGCAATAAGCGCGGCTTCCCTTACAAGCCCCTCTATATCCGCACCGCTGTAACTTTCAGTCTTTGCCGCAAGAACCTTGATATCAACATCCTTTGCAAGAGGAGTATTTTTTGTGTGAATTTTAAAAATCGATAACCTTGCTTTTTCATCAGGAGCAGGAACCCTTATTATTTTGTCAATCCTTCCGGGCCTTAACAAAGCAGGGTCAATAAGATCCGGCCTGTTGGTTGCCGCAATAAACACAACCCCTTTGAGTTCTTCAACTCCATCAAGCTCAGTAAGCAACTGGTCAACAACACGGTCATTGACCCTTGATGAATCACCTCCGCGCCTGCTTGCAACGCTGTCAATTTCATCAAAGAAAATAATCACAGGAGAAACCTGCCTTGCACGCTGGAAAACTTTCCTTATTCCTTTTTCACTATTATGCGCGAATATGCCTCCAAATCCTGCAACAAAATTCTGGCATGGTTCAACTGAAATGTCATAAACATGCCCCGCATATGCAATTTCGTTTACCTGTTCCACCTTGTCCCAATAAATATCCGCTTCAACAAGTTTCCACAAAGAGGCATATTTTTGCCTTTGCATATCAACGGTGCAAAGAGCCTGCTTGAGTTTTTTGACCCCAACAGAAGCATTGTGCGGATAAGAACCAAATGCAGATTCAAGAACTTCAGTTAACTTATCATTTATTGGAATAACATTGCTTCTTTCCCACGACTTTTCCCCTATATACTTGCCGATAAGCGTGTTTCTCCTTGAATCAATAAAACCTACCCTGAGAAATTTCCTGAAATTATCAACTCCGAAAATCTGTATCCGGTTACTTATGCTCCCACTCCATTCCGGCTTTTCCTTACATGAAGCTACAATACCAAGCTTTAGCAAAAGATAGAGCAAATCATTTGCAAGCCTTTTGCTTACAGTACTCGCTTCAACAACATATCGCCTTTCTGATTTTGTGATTGAACCGTCGCCACTGAAATAGCCTTTGAGAAAATTCCGAACATTTTCATTTGAACTGGCAAACAAAAATCCCGGAACACTTTTGTTGTGCGCGCCTGTGTTCATATTGAAAACTTTTTCAAGCACATGCTTAAAGATGCAGGAATTTATTACAAAATTTGTATCTGTACGGGTTGCATTCAGTCCAAGAGCAGCAAGCACTTTTGACACATCATCCATTATTTCTGGGTTTGTATTTGTAATCCTTACAATATCCCCGTTAAAATCACCCTCGGCAACATACAGCCCAAGGAACCTGCACAACTCTGAATCGATTTTCAGCAGAATCGGCAAATGATGTCTTGCACCCTTAACACCTATTGTGACATTTGTAAAATCAGGAATAAATCCAAGCAAAATAAGTTTTGCAAACTTTGTTGTTTCCAACGGAAGGTTCTTCCCTATCTTATCTGACAAATATTTTTTATCTACCCCCAGAATTTCTGATAATTTGCTTATACCGTGCTGATTTTTTGCCCTTAGGAGATTTTCCTTCAAATTCCCAAGCACAAAACCGGGCGTATCCGCAAAAGAGTCGAATAAATTGATTTGGTTATAATCAAGCGAGATGTTCGGAATCCTTGAGGGGATTGCTATGACGCTTTTTCCTGCAACAAGATTCTTGGTTGCAACAGATTCTATTTCCGCATCAACCAAGCCGAACAAAGAATGCTTATCAGTAACCCTTATTGACCTGCCGGTTTTTGTTTTTACTTCCAGCATTTTCCCATTCAAGGCATGTTTTATATGGCCAGTTATCCTGGAAAAAAGCACCTTGCCGTCAGAGTCAAAAGTCACGACCTGCACATCAAGCTTTTCCTCGACAATCTCCCCTATCTTTTCCCTGAAAATTTTCTTCCCATCAAAAACCAATAATTCTTCATCATAAGGAAGGCTCTCCCCCACCCACATGCTCAAAAGCTGAGGACCTTTTATGCTGATAAAATTTGCCTCAGATTCGGACGCAATGGCCTTTGCAATCGCAGTTTTGCCACAACCAGGAGGACCGTAAAGCAAAACACCTCGCGGAGGATTGATACCCATCTTCTGAAAACTCTCAGGCCTTTTCAAAGGCCATTCAACAGCTTGTTTTAATTCATCCTTGACTTTATCAAGACCACCAACATCATCCCACTTTACATTTGGAATTTCAATTGCAACTTCCCTCAATGCGGACGGGTGCACATCCTTAAGCGCATCAAGGAAATCCTCCTTGTTAACCTCAAGACTTTCAAGAACATCAGGGGGGATTATTTCTTCCTCAAGATTTATTTTAGGCAAATATCTTCGCAAAGCTTTCATTGCTGATTCCTTTGTAAGGGCTTCAAGATCGGCACCAACAAAACCGTGGGTGATTCCCGAAAAATAATTCAAATCAACATCCTTTGCAAGTGGCATCCCTCTTGAGTGAATCTGCAGAATTTCTTTTCGGTCATGCTTTGATGGAACACCAATATCAATTTCCCTGTCAAAGCGCCCCGGCCTTCTCAGTGCCTCATCAATACTATTAACTCGGTTGGTTGCACCAATAACAATAACCTGTCCGCGTGCCTCCATACCATCCATTGCACTTAAAATCTGCGCAACAACCCTTCGCTCAACTTCCCCTACAACTTCATCACGCTTTGGAGCGATTGCATCAATCTCATCAAAGAAAATTATTGACGGCGCATTCTTTTCAGCTTCCTTGAAAACTTCCCTTATTCTTTCCTCTGCTTCGCCGACAAATTTGCTCATAATGCTCGGACTCGAAATTGAAATAAAATGAGCCTGTGTTTCATTTGCAACAGCTTTTGCAAGAAGGGTTTTACCTGTGCCCGGAGGACCATAAAGCAAAACACCTTTAGGCGGATTAATCCCGAGTTTCCTGAAAATTTCAGGATGCTTCATAGGAAGCTCAATCATTTCCCTAACTTTCTGAACCTGCTCATCAAGGCCACCAATATCTTCATAAGAAATTCTCGGAATGCCTGAAAGCGCATCCTTTATTGGTTCCTCTTTCAAAACAAACTGAGTAAAATCAGTTATTTTAACAATTCCCCTTGGAGTTGTATCAATAACCTGGTAAATAAAACCAGAACCAAAAACACTTATCAGAACTTGATCGCCCTTAGAAAGCGGCCTGCCAATAAAATTCTTTTTAAGAACACGATCATAACCAGAAGCTATTATCCTGACCTCCTGAGTTGGTGCAAGAACAACACGCTTTGCCTCAGAAAATTCGGCTTTTGTAACCCTTACCTTATCTCCAAGACTAACCCCCGCATTGTTCCTGATGAGGTTATCCATTCTTATAATACCTTTACCCTCATCTTCGTGCCTAGCAGGCCATATGACAGCAGCGGTTTTCTGAGAACCCTGAATTTCAACTATGTCGCCGGAAGTTACTCCGAGATCTTCCTTGGTTTTTCTATCAAGAGTAATTATATTTCTACCCACATGGCTAGGGTCAGGCTCCTCAACCCTAAGAACAACTTCATGTTTAGATTTCGGCAGCATAAAGAACTAACAATTCAAAAACAAATAATAATATAACCCTCATGATAAACAACAGGCACAATAGGGCAAAAATCAGCCATTTACTGCAAGACCGCCCGAAGGAAGAAGAGCCATAATATCATCCAAATTCAAATCTGCCTTTTCTTTGAGTTTTTCAGAGAATTTTACCCTGATTTTTTTAGCAGCCAATCCCTTTGAATCAGAACCAAAAGAGAGTTTCAACATAAAATCCGAATTTTTCCGTACAGCACTCTCAGATCCAGAACAAATAGACAGAGAATCGCCGTTTTTTTTCAAACCAATGTAATGAGTTAATGGAGTTTTTTTGTACCAGGTACGTTTTCCATAAACCATGAATGCACCTGTGCCAAGTGACTCTCCGCTTGGCGCGGTTTTAGTAACCTGTTCAGGTGCTGCAGAATAAACATCAACCGCAGACAATTGTTCTGACCATGCCTTTGAAAAAACAGCTGCAAAAATAGCAGCTTCATTCAAAGAAATCTGTGAAGGCTTTTTTCCAGCAGTAACAAGAACAGTATGCGGCGCACCATGAACATCAGCATGGAAATAGACATCACTTTTAGCCATGTGCTTCTTAACAACTATTTCATTTGTCTTTGCATCGCGCCCTGAAATCACAAGAAAATTTTCACTTGTAAAAAACCAATGGAATTTTTCATACCACTCCTTTGCCCTTTTTTGCACAAGAGTTTTTGTTTTTACTTCAACAGAAGAAGAAGCAATTTTCTTCTCAATTTCCTCCATACCCTTTGCAAGACCACCTAACTTTTTTTTGGATTTTTTTGCAAGACCATAATAGGAATCCGCATTCTCCTGAATTGACTTAGTAAGATCTATTTCAACTTCCATCAGTCATAACCCCTTGACTTACGCACTATTTTAATCAAAGTATTTGTCCTTGAATCTGTTTTGTAAAAAGGATCAGTAACATAATAAATACTACGATTTTTCACAAAATCGTGAATACCTGGAATTTTTTCAAAATACCTTTTATTCATTTCAGTATGATAAGACTCAATGTCCTTGTAAATTGACCTTGCAACAAGATTCCAATTATCTGAACCAACAACACCTGAAAGAAAATACATATTAGGATCAGAATTAACATCCTTAAGGAACCTTTGAAGCGTATCTTTCATAGTCAAATCCGCTTGAAAAAAACTTAAGACCTCTAATTTATAACCAAATTTTTTGAAATCAACTTTAGGACCATAACCATTCAATAATTTTTCATTTGCAAAAAAATCAAGCGAAGATTTGATTGTGGCTTTATGATAACCAGTATACTTTTGAATTTGCCTTATATTGGCACCAACGCTCCCTGGCTTAAGCAAAGCATCAAGAATATTCAACCTTATTTCATCATCAAGTTTCATTATAGAAGTCAAGCCAATCAATGTACTTTATGCACATAAAAATATATAAATGCTATTATAAAATACCATTAAAACTAGGCTAATATATATAAGCAAAATAAGCGCATAATGTAATTGTAAAGAAAATCCGGGGGGATCCAATCCTAAAAAGTGAATCAAACCAAAAAAAAATGGAACGGGGTTAAGCTCACCAAGCTAAATGGAAACATAACGAACCCCGTTCCAATCCACTCTTTAAGCTGATAAATATGGCAGGATTGGTATCAGTAATTTTAATTTCAATAATCGCACTAAAACTAATGTCACCTGATTTTGCTTTGCAGAATTAATTTTCTTCCGTGGCTTTTTCAGGCTCTTTTTTTGCATTCGACTTTGATTTCCAATCAGCTTTAGTAACACAATCAGGATTAACACACATTTCAAACCTATACCTTTGCCCGAAAACTTTTATAACAGGAGTACCGCACTTTTCACACAACTTATCTTCAGGAACAACCTTGCCTTTCTGTGGCAAAGGATAAGTGTTTGTGCACTTTGGATAATTTGTACAACCCAAAAACCTCTTTTTGTTACGGCTCATTAAAGTTCTCAAAAAACCATCACACTTATCACAGGGGCCAACAACCGAATCTTCTCTTAACGCAACCCTTAACTCAGAACCAATTTTATCTTTCTTTTCAAGCATCCTTTCAAGAACTTCCAATAGTAAGGCCCTTGATTCATCAACAACATCCTTCTTGGATTTTTTCCCCGCAACAATCAAATCCATTTCCTGTTCAAGAAGCGCAGTCATCTTTGCCTCAACAACATCAACCTCATTTGATTCAAGAGAATGAATAACAGCAAACGCAACTTTGCTTGGTTCAACAGCCTTGGCACCGACAATATAACGCCTATTATAAAGTTTCTGGATTATCGTATGCCTTGTGCTTTTAGTGCCAATGCCAAGATCTTCCATTAATTTTAACAAAGCTGACTGGCTGTACCTTGCAGGCGGCTGGGTTTCCTTATCCAACATGCTTGTATCAACAACTTTTACCTTATCGCCTTGTTTCATTTCAGGCAAAAAAACCTCAGTAAGCGAAGAATATGGATAAACCGCTTTCCACCCAGGTTCCAGAATTTTCTGACCTCGTGCAACATAAGGCTCCTTGCCAATCAAAAAATCCACGGACTGATTTTCAGTAACAGCATCATCCGAAAGCGTTGCAAAAAAACGCCTTACAATTAATTCATAAATTTTCCACTGCTTCTCACTAAGCTTTGACTTTGGAGCAGCAGTAACCGGATAAATAGGCGGATGGTCCTTTGTTTCCTTCTTTCCTGTAGAAGGCTCAAGTTTTTTTTGACCAAGCAAAAAATTTGCTTCTTTATTAAATTCAGAAACAGTTGAAATTTCCTCAAGTATTTTTCTCAAATCAATTGTGGCAGGATAAACCGTATTATCTGTTCTTGGATAAGAAGTGTAACCCTGCTGATAAAGTTGCTCCGCAATTTCCATTGCCTGACCTGCCGAAAATCCAATTGTTGTTGCCTGCCGCAGAAAATCAGTTGTATTAAAAGGAGTCGGCCTTTTAAGAATCCTTTTTATGCTCTTTATTTCCTGAACAATTGCAAATGCATCCTTGGCAGCAAAAGCATCTTCCGCCTCATTTTTATCCCAGAATTTTCCATTCTTGTGCTCGGCCTCAAACTGCTTGCTGTTTTTTTCAAGGATTGCCTTTAACTCCCAATATTTTTTACTTTTAAAAGCATTCCTCTCTTTTTCTCGTTTCACAATAAGAGCAAGAGTCGGAGTCTGGACACGGCCGACACTCAAATACTCTTTTCCTAATCGGCCTGTAACAAGCGAAAGAAATCTTGTAAGAACAGCACCCCAAATAAGATCAATTTCCCTTCTAGAATCAGCGGAATCAGCAAAATTATAATCAACATCAGTGAGCTTTGAAAACGCATCTGAGATATCTTTCTTTGTAATTGCAGAAAAATAAGCCCTTTTGATTTTTATTTTTGGATTTGCCTCTTTAACATAATTAAGTGCTTCAACTCCAATGCTTTCACCTTCACGATCAGCATCAGTTGCAATAATTACTTCGTCAGCATCCTTGGCAACTTTTTTTAAAGCTGAAATTATTGCAATCTCTCTGCCGGAATAAAGTATCTCCGCGTTAGTAAGCGCCTTCAAATCAGTTCCAACCCAATGGCTGTACTTTTTAGGAAATTCCACATCACTAATGTGCCCCCTTAAAGGAACAACAACATATTCTCCGTCGCTTCCGGAAAACTTGAAAGACTGAGCAGCGCCAATAGAAACAGCTGAAACAGTTCCAAGTGCAAGATGCGTTGCAAGATTTTTCCCTGCAATAGCCTTTTCAGAAATAATCAGTTTCATTAAATCAACTTCAAAATATCTTTCGGGTCAAAAAAAGTTTTAAACCAGGCAGTGCAAACAAATAAATACATAGATTCTTCAAATTAAGTAATGATTGATGTTTTAGGGCAATTGGCAGCCATTTTAGTTGTCAGCTTTTTCATGAAAGAACTTGGGGACAGGATAAACTTCCCGTTCATAGTGCTATTAATACTTGCAGGAACACTAATGGCAACATACGGCATCATAGAAATAAAAAACCTTGAGCCGTTTCCTGAAATGATAAGAACACTTGCATTAATCCTTGCAGTGTACAGCTCCGCATTCTACTTGAATATATCTGAGGTGAAAAAGCACACCAAATCAATAATAATGCTATCAACAATAGGAGTAGCGCTTACCGCGTTGATAGTAAGCTGGACAACATACTACCTTCTTCCAATACCAATAATCGCAGCGGCATTCCTTGGTGCATTTTTATCAGGCACAGATCCTGCCGCAATAGCCCAAGCGCTTCCTAAAAAAGCAAGCGAACTTGCAGAAGTCATAAGGGCAGAAAGCCTGTTCAACTCACCTTTTACAGTAATACTGCCCCTGATATTGCTTGATTTTGTCACGTTCCCTGAAAATGCAATATTCAACATACCAAAGGTAGCCCTATTGGTAATAATTGGAACAGCAACAGGAATAATCCTCGGAACAATCGGAAAAACCGTGCTTGAAAAATCAAAAGGAAACCACACACAAACACTCGGGCTTGCAATAGTAATAGCTACTTACGTAATCACCGAACAGTTTCTTGGATCAGGGATACTTGCAGTTGCACTATGCAGCATAGTAATCAAAACAGGAAAATACAAAGAAAAAGAATTCCTCGGAGAATTCAACTCGGAGCTTGCATTCATCTCAACCCTTTTTGTATTTATGCTACTTGGAGCACAGTTCAAAATAGAACAACTTACATTCAACAGATTTGAAATAATCGCAATAATAATCGCGTTAATTATTGCAAGGCTAATTACTTCAGCAGTGGTTCTTTTCAATTCGGAATTCTCACTTAAAGACAAAATCAAAATAGGATTTATTGGACCAAAAGGAGTTGCACCTGCAGCACTTGCGCCTTTGCTTCTTGCACACCCTGACAAAATAATAGGCGCAGACCTGATACTGAAAATAACTTACGCAGCAATAATAGTCAGCATACTTGTATCACTAGTTGCTGCAAAACTCAGCCTCAAAGAAGAGGAAAACCCGAAAGAAAAAGTTCAGGATGCTGTAAAAAAAATGAAAATAGTGAGGCTGGATAAAAAAACCAGCATCATAACCTCTTCTGAAGGGAAAAAGTAGGAAGTGTTTTGGATTTCTTCACTTCTGAAATTACAACTAGCGTTTTGATGTCAAGAACGCCATCCAAAACACCAAGACGTTCAACAAATTTTTCCGCAGAATCAATATCAGGAACAATTAGCTTTACAAGAATATTGTATTCACCTAAAGTCTGATGCAATTCGAGCACATAATCAATTTCACTCAAACGCTTGATAACATCCTTGTTCTTTGAAAGCTCGGATCTAATCTGAACAAAAATGGGGTTTTCATAGCCAAGAGTTTTATAATTCAGATCGGCGCTAATGGAATTAATTATACCTCGTCTCTTGAGGCGCTCGACCCTTTTCTTAATGGCAACATCAGTAAGCTTGACTTCCTTGGCAATAGCGCTAAAAGAGGCCCTGCCATCCTCAAGCAAAATCTGAATAATCTTATTATCAACTTTATCAAAATCCTCCAAAAAAAATCACCACCCCAAATATCTTTAATATTCCAAACACAAAATGATTAAAAAGTTAATATTTCAAAACAAATGGCTTTTTTTCTGGGATCTGTTATTTAATTTTTCACTGCAAATTAATAACATGGCAAAACCAGTAAAAGAAACAATCCAAAAAATAGCTTCAGAATGCCAGGAATCAGGAGCAACAAAATGGGAAGCAATGAAAATTTTAAAAGAACTTGAACAATACCCAGGGACTGAACAACAGAAAAGAAAAAAAGCTCTTGAAATACTGGAAGAAATAAACCCAGAAGCTGCAAAAACTTTTGCGTCGTTTGAAAGACTCAGGGTTTTTACATCAAGAGAAAAAAGAGAAGCATTCGACAGAGGCAACATAATCAAATCACTTCTGAAAGAAACAAGTGTAAGCAGAGCAGTTGCCGAAAAAATCGGAGGGGAAGTAGAGGATAAAATAAAGGACCTGAAAATAAATTACCTTAATACACACCTGATAAGAGAAATGGTAAACGTTAAACTTCTTGAATATGGACATGAACCAATTTACATTGAATACGCAAGACTTGGGCTGCCGGTATTTGAAGTGAAAAAAAAACTTACTGAAGGAAATTTCGAAAACAATGAAATAATGAAAGAATACAACTGGATGCACGCAATACCAAAAGAAGCAAGAGAACTTCACTTCGACTCCGCAATACACATTTTTGCCCCAGAGGATTTTTCAACAAAAATATTTTCATACTCTGCTTTTTTTGAAGGAACAAAAGAGGATTTAGCAACAGAAGCAAAAAAAAATGATTCGTTTTTAACTTACCCTACAACATTATCCGCATTCAATTACTCAATTACCTCAAAAAAAAATATTACAGGGAAAAAAAATTCCGATGAAATTAAATCAGCAACAAAAATATTTTCATTGCTTGAAAAAAGGCAAATTGAGGTAGCTCTTTTCTCGGATTTTGAATGGGAAAAATTCAATTCAAAAAAAAAGCAGGCAATTGAAACCGCAGAAATTCTTTTGAACAATAAATCAAACATATTCAGCACGGCAATTTCAATAGATTCAAAATTCGATTTAAAAAACCTCAAAAAAATTCCAGAAAAAACACCAATAATAAATAACACCAAGGAAAGGGCAATGATTTTCCCATTAGGGGTAAAAACAGGTACCTATAACGGGATATTGCAGACAACCGCAATAAACCTTGAAAAAATAGGCGAAATGGGAAACTGGAAAGAAACTGCATTCTTTGAAAAACTGGAAGAAATAACCGAAACAATCAAAGAACTCTGTGAACAAAAAATAACGCTTCTGGAAAAACACAAAATCCCAAAAACAATGATTGAAAAAAGTGCAAACGCCGTCTGCCTTTCCTCTATTTATTATGCAAGCAAAATATTGAAAGAATCGGCACCTGAAAAAATCGCAGAACAAATAATATCAAACATCAGCAAACAGGGTTTTGTTGTCACGCAATGCCCTGATGAAATAACCGAAAAAAAATTCGGAGCAATAGAAGACAGATTAGAAAGAGAAGAAATGCTGTTTGCAATGAACCAAAAGCAAAGAAAAATATACGGTGCAATATATTCAGTTAAAACACAAAAAGAAGCAGAAGACAAAATTGAATATGTACCCGCAGTGGAAATTAATCCTGAAGCGAATATTTCCTGACAATATCAAATCTTTCAAGATACATTTTTGTTTTAATGATTTCAAGAACCGGAACAAACACCACAAGGGAAAAGAACAGTGAAAAAAAGTTTCCAACAAAGAAAAAGAAATCTATCACAAATTCAACTAAAAGCAAACCAAAAACAACAAGCGAGCCAACGGCAAAAATTCCCAGCACCAAAGGAATATTTTTCAATAAAAAGTCCCAGTTTGTAAGAATTGAACTCCTCAGGCTTTCCTCATCCACAACAATTGTCTGCGGAAGGAAAAGAAAAGACAATGAAACTATAATAAGCAAAATATTGACAAGTTCCACAGGAACGCCAAAATCCAATAGGAATGAAGCAATTATGGTTCCGCCTACTGTAAACACTGAAAGGAAAATAAAATATTTGATGGCAAATTTGTGAATCTTTTCCCTTAGATAATAATTTGTTTTTACTTTCCCAAGATCCTTTCGCACAGCAAAAATCAACAAACACACTAAAACAGAATAAATGAACAAAAAACCCAAAACAAGAAGAAGCAAAAGCAAGGAATCAAGAATCGGTGCTTTTATGAAACCATAATCAAGGAAAATTGTTCCTGAAGAAACAAACGAATTCTGAAGCCAGACAAAAGGAAGCACAAAAACAAACAGCAATGCAAAAGCAAGAACTGTTGAAAAGTTCTTTAAATAACTTGAAAAAATATGCCTGATTTCCATGAATATGCCCCTATACAAAAAGATTCAAAAGAGCTTAAAAAGATTGAGCCTAGCTGAAATTCCCCTTAACTCTTAAAGGAACTGATTTTTCCACAACAATTTCACCAATAAGATAGTAAGGAAAAACATCAGTTATGCGGACATTATAAAAAGATCCGAAAATAGCATCAGCCAAAACAACAGGCTTATAGTTCAAGGTTCTGCCAACAAAACCCCCTTTAGGGCTTCTTTCAGAAACAAAAACCCGCTCAATTCGCCCCAACATACATTTATTCTGTCTATAAGATACAGCCCTGCAAACACCAGTGATTTTTCTGCTGCGCTCCTTTTTGACACGCCCATGAAGCTGACCATCCATTGAGGCGGCAACAGTATTAGGCCTTGCACCAAACCGCGAAATATTTACAACAGGCGCCAAAGTATCCTTTACAAGAGAAAGAGTCTCAAAAAACTCGGAATCCGTTTCTGTTGGAAACCCGACAATAATATCAGTTGCAACAGTAATGCCAGGAACATCATTATTCAGTCTATTTATAAGATCACGGTATTGGTTGACAGTGTAACCACGGCGCATGAGCTTAAGAATCCTGTCAGAACCAGCCTGTACAGGAACATGCAAAAACCTGTAAAGACGCTCATCAGAAAACAAAGGGATAAGCCTATCGTAAATACGCCTTAAGTGATGCGGATTCATCATGCCAACCCGAATTCTGAAATCACCTTTCACTGAAAGAAGAGCCTCAAGCAAATCAGGCAAAGAAGTTTTAATGTCAAGACCATATGCACCAGTATCCTGACTAGTTAACCAGAATTCTTTTGAGTTAAGGAGCGAAGATTCAAAACGCTTTTTTATTGATTCAATGCTATGGCTTTTCACATTGCCTCTTGCTAATTTGGTTCCACAAAAAGTACAAAAATTTGTACAACCGCTATTAATAGGCAGAATTATTACTGCGGAATTAAAACGAACAGGAGAAATTGCAGGCGAAAAAGATTCCCCCTTGATTCCGAGCACGTGCGAAAGCTTCTCAAGATCAGGACCTATGTGCACAATATTTTTTGAGATGCCCTCAATTACAGCAGGATTTATTTTCGGAAGACACCCAAAAACAATTAACTGAGAATTATTTTTTTCAGCAACAAAATTCAATTCCTTTATTCTGCGAATCATGTTTGTGTCTGTTTGCTCTTTCACAGCACAGGTATTAATCACAAGAAAATCGGCATCTGATTCGGATGAAAGCTCAAAACCATTACTGACTGCATGACCCTTAATCATTTCCGTTTCGGAAATATTCATCGAACAACCATAACCCTCTACATGAATTTTCATGAAAACACCCCGAAACTAAAAAAAGGATAAAAAAAATTAATTCGATTTGGAAGAGCCATGAGATTCTGAATTGCCCGAAGTTTCATCAAAATTTTCTATAAGAATCCTGGCACCCCAACCGCCCACTCCTGCAAGCATAAAGTAAATGAAAGAACTTCCCAGGAAAAGCGATATATAATCAAGATTAAATGCTGAAATGTCAACACCTGCAAGCGAAGCCTGATTGCCGTAAAAGTAAAATACTGCAACCGCAAAAGCAATAAATGAAAAAATAATCAAAAGTATAGGAAAAGCCATTATGAACATTCGTCCAAAACCTAGCTCCTGCCTCATCCAAGGGATAAGGGAATAAATGAAGAAAAAACCGGGAATCGGCAATAAAAACAGGGTATAATCAAGTTTGCCGAAATCAAAGGTAAAGTTCCAAGTCTGTAAGGGTTCTAAAAAACTAAGTGCAAAAAGCGCACCATAAACAAGAACAAAAATAAAAGCCACTTTCACAATATCTGAATTCATTATAACCTACAAAAAACTGCCACAATTCATTTATAACTATTATGATTTCATTAATTTTCATGGCAACAACAGCAGAACTGCCCTGGGTTGAAAAATACAGGCCGCATAAGCTAAGAGACGTAATAGGGCAAAAGGACATAACATCAAGATTGGAAAATTATGTTAAAAATAATACAATGCCAAACCTCATGTTTTCGGGGCAGGCAGGCATAGGAAAAACATCCGCTTCAGTTGCACTTGCAAAAGAATTTTTTGGGACAAGCTTCAACCAAAATTTCCTTGAACTTAATGCATCAGATGAAAGAGGAATAGATGTTGTCAGGGAAACAATAAAAAATTTTGCAAGAACACTTGCATTTGATTCAGGATTTAAAATAATTTTTTTGGATGAATCTGATGCGCTTACAATGGACGCACAGCAGGCACTTAGAAGAACAATGGAAAAGTACGCACGAACATGCAGGTTTATTTTAAGCTGTAATTTTTCAAGCAAAATAATCGAGCCAATACAATCAAGATGCGTTGTGTTCAGATTCAAACCACTCAGCGCAAAAGACATTGAAGATAACATCAAAAAAATTGCGAAAGAGGAAAATATTGAAATTGACCAAAAGGCACTTGAAGCAATAGTTTATGTAAGCGAAGGCGACATGAGAAAAGCAGTTAATGTTCTACAGGCATCAGCTTCTGTTGGACAAAAACTCGATGAAAAAACAATACATGAGGTAAGCGCAAGAGCAAGACCTGATGAAGTAAAGGAAATGATAAAAACCGCGATGAAAGGAAATTTCCTTGAAGCAAGAAAAATGCTTGACACTTTAATGTACGAATACGGAATGTCCGGAGAGGATGTTATCCTGCAAATGCACAGGGAACTCATAAACATGCCTGAGGAAGAAATTTCGGGAAAAATAAAAATAGAATTAGTTGACACAATAGGCGAATACAATTTCAGAATGGTTGAAGGCGCAAATGAAAGAGTTCAGTTAGAAGCGCTGCTTGCACAATTCACAAAATTTTCCAAATAAAAAAAATCGTATCCATTTAGTTTTCTGTTTGTTTTCCTAAAAGCGTAGTGCCTAATACTCGTTTTTTATGATTAAATCATGCCGTTTGTCCCAGACAACGAATGGAAAAAAGTTTTAGAATAATTAATCTTCTTGCGCAAAAAAGTTCTAAACTTGGAACGTCGTTTAGCAAGATACGAAAATCCACATACACCATCAAGTCAAAAAAAGTTTTTTGAACCAAACAACCAAAAAAGAATTCATCGAACCAAAAAAAAGCGGCAGAGAAAAATGTCACGAAGGTTCAGGCAGAGAATCCCCCGAAAAAGTTGACCAGAAAATTGAATTAAAACGATTAAAGTTTTGTCCTTGTTGCAACAACTTTTTGAGAAAAAAAGGGAAAAGAAAAAGAACCATAACAAAAATCGTTCTAAACGTTTCAAACACTTTGAAGAATAGTCACTATGTTAATTTTTTCAAGCCGTTGCTTGAAGAATTAAAACTAAAAGTTTTGCAAATTAATGCTGACAAAGGTTACGATGACGAAAAGCTTTACCGTTACTGTTTTGACAAAAATATTCTTCCAATGATTTCAATGAAAGAATACAAGAACGCTGCAACAGGTTATGGTTTAGAACCCGTAATTGGTAAGGGTTGGTTTAGAAAAAAAGCCTCAAGTTTTTTTGATGAAAAACTTTAGCATCAAAGAAGTTTGATTGAGAGCGTTAATCACGCGATTAAAGCGACGCTCGGTGGCTTTATCCAATCAAAATTGTCCGAAAATCAGGAAAAGGAAGCGGCCTTGAAAACGATCGTTTATAATTTGGAACGAATTAACGGAATGCTAAAAATTGAAATTTGAATCAATTGAGAGGAACGCAACAGAGCCGGTAATTATTGGTTTGTCACATAATCCGGGTATATGACTTTTATTTATAAACGACTCAAGTTAGTCCCATAGTCCTAAAAGCCCTACTTTTGATTTCTGCTTGCCAATATCGATAGTTATTGTTAATTATACTTAACGATGGGCTTGTTTTTATCCTTCTAAAAAGCCCTAAAATGAAACGATTTCATTTTGGTATCACTTAATGACTAAAGTGATACTACTTTTGTATCACTTTAGAAAGGTTTATATTGGGTTAGTTTCAAATAGGGTGTATGGATCGCAACTTGTTGTATGCTGTGCTCTCAAGCCAGCAGGAAAAATTCTTTAGTCCTCAAACCCTTTTCCATCGGGAAATGCTTCCAAAGGTTATTTCGCTCTTAAATCTTAAATTGCCGCTTATTATTACGGGTGTCCGTCGCTGTGGAAAATCATCTCTAATGGTACTAATCAGAGATGAGCTTAAATTGTCGAAAAAGGACTGTCTTTTTGTTGATTTTAGTGATGAGCGGTTTATTGGTTTTGATCATCAAGATTTTCAGAAAATAAACGATTACTTGGTTGAGAATAATTATTCAGATCATGCTTTTTTGTTCATTGATGAGGCGCAAGAAGTTAGTCACTGGGAAAAGTGGGTCAATCGGTTAAAAGAAGCTCATTCCACCCTGGTTACGGGATCTAATTCCAAGATGTTAAGTAAAGAAATTTCTACCACCTTGACCGGTCGAAGTGTGAACTTGCACTTGGAGCCCTTTAGTTTCAGAGAGTTTTTGTTGACCAAAAAAATTGATTTTAAAGAAAAATCTTTTGATTTTAAACAACAAGCTTTGATTCGAAAAGCCTTTTTGGAATATCATCAAATGGGCGGATTTCCTAAGCTGATTTTGTCAGGCGATGAAACGATTCTGAAAGAGTTATACGAAAACATTCTTTATCGCGATGTGGTGGCAAGACTAGGAAAAGATCTTGAAAAGCCTGTTAAGGAACTTTCTGCTTATTTTTTGTCTAACATTTCAGAAAAAGTTAGTTCGAGAAAAGCGGGAGGACTTGCTGGAATAAAGAATCTTTTAGGAGTCAAAAAAGTGTTAAATGCGTTTGAAAACTCTTTTTTGTTTATTATGATTCCAAAGTTTGATTATTCTATTCGAAAGCAGATTCAGAATCCAAAGAAAGTGTACTGTGTAGATAATGGTTTTGTTACTGTCGCTGGCTTTCGTTTTAGTGATAATGAAGGAAAATTGCTTGAAAATTTAGTATTGGTTGAACTTAAACGACGATCAAAAGAGGTTTACTATTCAAGTGATAAAAAAGAGTGCGATTTTGTTATTAAAGAAAAAACGCGAATCGTTCAAGCGGTTCAGGTGACTTGGAAATTAACCGTTGAAGACCGTGAAAGAGAACTAAGTGGTCTTTTGGAAGCCATGGAAAAATTTGATCTAAAAGAAGGATTGATTCTAACCAATGATCAGGAAGAAGAAATAAAACGAGACCAGAAAAAAGTCCTGGTTAAGCCAACTTGGAAATGGTTGCTTGAAACGGATTAATTTTGGTAATGCGTTCTATCCCTTTGTAGCACCAAAAACTAATATACAACCTTGTTCATACTATATTAGAATAAATAAGACCTTGAATTAGACGCAAGAGACCGCATCAAATAGGGCGAGGCTCCTACTCCGCGAAGTTCAAATCAGGAAAAGCGATTCGAACTAATTTTTTGTCATTTGCAAAAATTGTTTCGAAAAAGTAGTTGCAGAATTTTCAACGAGCTTGCTTTCGCTTTACGAGTTTTCAAAAATTGGTGGAAAAAGTAAACAGAAACGGTTAACAATCGAGCGTGATCTTGGTGAACTTTTGGATCGCGAATATTTTGAGGTTAATTGTTTGCGTTTAGTCAAGCGTTTAAAGCGTCATCGTTTTGAGTTGTTTACTTTTTGCGAGCGAAAGGATTTATCTTCTAACAATAATTTTGCTGAACGAATGATTCGTCCAGGTGTTGTTATTCGAAAAAATGTTTTTGGAAATCAGTCTGAAGTTGGAGCTCAAACTTTTGCGACGTTTATAAGTTTTTTTCAAACTAACCAGCTTCGGCAAGAAAACTATTTTTTTTTTGAAAATCAGTATCCGCTAGTGGTACAATCAGCAGAGCAGGTGATTGTTGTTTCGCCGGCACTTGAATCGCAGGTTCCGTTACCACACAAACTGCACGAATCAGTAGCAGAAACATAAACCCAGGTCGGACCATTGCAAATATACTGGCATTTTGGAGCCGAACCGGCAGGAGAACTGCATGAAGGAACAAGAGTCTTAGCTGTATCTCCAGTTAAATCAGTTGAATCACCGGGGCAAAGCGTTGCATTTGCATAGTCAAATTGCCCTGTACAGCTACCTGACGGAGCGCCACTGCAGGAAGAAGTATTGTAAGTGCAATCACCATTACATGAAAGCGAACCTCCGGTAAAACCTAAAGTTGTGCAAGTTGTTGAACCTAAATCAGAACCATCACATTCTTCACCGGATTCTTTAACGCCATTATTATTACAGCTAGCTACAGATCCGCCACCGCCAATTGCGTCATTTCGCTCATCTCTAATTTTATCAAACAGAGAGTTAGTGGCTTCTTTTGTTTCACCGCCGCTTGAACCGCTCAAACCCAACAGCAAAGAAATGACAATAACTGCAATCAAAACAGCTCCGCCAATAAGCAACAAATACTCAAGAGCACCCTGACCTTTCGGCATGCAAAAATAACGGCAAGGAATATAATAAACTTTCCGCATAAGCAAAAAAAACAAAATGCCAGCCAAGGTAAAAACAAAAAAAAAGCGAAAAAATATTTATATGCAAGTTAAGCATTTTCTTTTTCATGGGAATACTTGATAGCCTGAATAAAACGCTTTCAACGGTGGAAAAGACCACCAACACAATAGACAGGAGCGGAAGGGCAATCGGCAAGGCGAAAGGTTATGCTGACAAGGCAGAAAAAATTCTTGAAAAAAAATGCAAAGAATGCGGAAAACCACTCAAATCAGACCTTGAGAAAAAAAAAGAAATGTGTGCTGATTGTGCCCTCAAAAAAATGAGTTAAATTCCTGAAAAAAATAAGCTGATTCTGAATTCAGAAAAATGAAAAAATTCTTTTCTGATGCAACAAATCATCCAAAAGCACTGATTTCTTTTTGTAAAAATTAAACGGAACAGATAATTTCTTTTCAATGTACGCAAAAGCAAGACCTGACTCGGAAAATTTCACAGGTTGTTTTTTCATTGCATCTCTTACAGTTTCACGTACTTTCCAGACGCCAAGAGAAGGAGTTCCTGAATCCCCGATTTCACGGAAAACTATTGCAGTGCATTGCTTCTTTTTCTGTAAAAGATATTCCGCAACAGCCACCCTTGAGGCATAATAACCGCCGGCAGTATTCTCAGCATAGCTTTTTCTCCCTTCATAAAATTCAAAATCTGTTGTGAAAGCAGGCTCTTTTGAATCAATGTTCCATGAAGCACCTGGCTTCCACACCTCAAGAAGCTCAAAACTCCACTGCTGTGGAACAAGAAGCACGAAAAAATCATTCTCGAGATAAGAAGAATGGAAAAGCATGAACTCCTGAATCTGCGGAAAATACTTTATTTTCTCATCAATAAAGTGCTCCGAAAGATTTGAATCAACTGCTGTTATTGACCATCTTGTAGGAACAAGTTTTCTGTTTTTTCCAATGCCTAACATTCCTGCACTTAAAATTTTGTGTAATTGATTAACACCAACATCTCCCTTGTACAACTCAATCATAGCATCAAGGGATTTTGCATCTGTATCAGAAACAAGCTTGTCAATTTTTGGATTTATAGAAGGGTTTTCAACCATGGAAAATTTTTCAAGGTCTGCCTGTGGACCCATAGGCGCGTGAAAATCCGAGAAAGAGAGACCGCGCATCCTAGGATTTCCCTTTAATTTCATTTCAACATCAACCGGTTTTTTCGCCATAAGCGATTCCTGAATATCAAGCAATTCATAACTTGGGTCGGCGGCATCCTTTATGCTGAAAGCCATGTTTCCACGCACAAGACTTTCCCTGTAAGAAATTATTTTGTCAGATGAAAGACCAAACCATTTATCAGAATCATCAGTTATCCATGCACCTTCATCAGGATTTATTGCAGGTGCCATAGGAGAAAGGTTCACTTTTGGATAACCATACCATGAAACAAAAACTCCAGGGGGACTCTGAGCATGAAGATCATTGCCCTTAATAGTGTGCACAGCCTGCTCCTTTTTTCTGAACCTTTCAAGGATAAAACATTTAGGCCCGCACCATAAACGACCCTTGCATTTGACGCAAACCTCCGGAGACGGATTCAGATAGGTTTTTTCTTGAACCATAAAAAAATAAACTACAAAGCATAAATATTCCTTAACAACAGATATCTGCTACATAATAGGTTGTTTTTTAATAGTTAAAAAGCAATAATTTATTATGACGCAAAGAAGGTGTTGTTCGTGAGAGGTTTGAGGGAATAGCTGTGTGTTCTTCTGCAGGCGTTTATTGTGAGAAATAATTAAAAAGATATGTTTTTAAATAGATTTATTTAAGGTTTTGATTATGAGAAGAACAAAAGAGCAAAAGGAGCAACTTATAAAAAAAATTCATCACGCAATGAAAGAGCAAAGGTCTTATCTTGTGGTGGGATGAAACTCATGACATTTTATGTTTTGATGAAAGAAGAAGCATATTTTTTCCTTGAGAGATTGGACAAATCAATAAGAGAGCAAATACAGAAGGAGATTGTAAGTCTCAAGTTCAACCCAATACGGAAAGGAAAGTTTTTCTTTTCTTTTGGAGGTGTCGTTTATTTTGAGAAAAGAATTTTTTCAGGTGATGGATATAGAATCTATTATACAATCAATGACGACTCTGTTGTCATCGCTAGCATCGAATATGAAGGAACTGTTAATATTCCTAGAATTGGTAACAAAAAGACACAAAAGAAAGATGCAAAAGTATTAAGAGGACTAGCAAAAGCAAGTAAAGCAACGAGAAAGAGAATTGCCAAGCTGGGTGGCAAAGCCAAAAAACATAAAAGATAAGATTTTTAAATAGTAAAAGCAATAATTTATTATGACGCAAAGAAGGTGTTGTCAAACACTCAGGAAAATCTCTTTCCTCTAATTGTTTCAGCAAAAAATCCAATCCGTACTTTTTTATTAATTCCCTAATACTAAATCTTGGAGGCATTGTATGTCAGAAATAACGCTTGAATTTCCGGACGGAAGCAAAAAAAATTACAAAAAAGGAATTACCGCACATGAAATAGCCCACGGAATAAGTCAGGGGCTTGCCAGGGAAGCACTTTCTGCAAAACTCAACGACAAAATAATTGAACTTGAATTACCCCTAGAAGAAAGCGGAAAATTCAGATTGCTTACCTGGGATGACCTTGAAGGGAAAAAAAGTTTGTGGCACACAGGCTCACATGTAATGGCTGAAGCAGTAACAAAACTTTTCCCAAATGCGAAACCCACAATAGGGCCACCTATTGATGAAGGATTTTATTATGATTTTTATACCGAGAAACCATTCAGCACAGAGGACCTTGCAAAAATTGAAAAGCAAATGATGGAAATAGTAAAGGAGAAAAGAAAAATTGAAAGGGAAATTGTCAGCAAGGAAAAGGCCATTGAGAAATTTTCAGGAAACAAATTCAAGCAAGAATTGATAAACGAATTTACAGGCGAAGGAAAAACGCTCAGCATTTATTATCAGGAAAAATTTTATGATTTGTGCAAAGGCGGACATGTGTCAAACACCGAAAAAATCAAGGCAGTTAAATTGCTCAAGGTTTCCGCGGCTTACTGGAGAGGCGATTCAAAAAGAGAATCATTACAAAGGATTTACGGAATTGCTTTTCCGAAAGCAAGCATGCTTGAAGAATATGTAAAGCAGAAAGAAGAAGCAGAAAAAAGAAATCATTTAAAATTAGGAAAAGAACTTGATTTATTTTCAATGCAAGGTGAAGCACCTGGAACAATTTTTTTCCATTCAAAAGGAACAATAATTTGGAATGAGCTTGAAGCATTTGCAAGGGAAGAGCAGAGGAAAAGAAATTACAAAGAAGTAAAAACACCAATAATTCTGAAAAAAGAACTCTGGCTAAAATCAGGGCACTGGGATCATTACAAGGAAAACATGTACTTCACAACCATTGATGATGAAGAATATGCGGTAAAACCAATGAACTGCCCAGGACACATATTGGTTTATGCTAATACAAGACATTCATACAGGGATTTGCCAATAAGAATGTCTGAATTTGGAATGGTGCACAGACATGAGTTATCAGGCGTACTGAACGGAATGTTCAGAGTAAGGAAATTCACACAAGATGATACACATATTTTCTGTACTCCTGAACAAATAGAGCACGAAATAAAAGAACTGCTTGAAATGATACAACAGTATTATTCTACATTCGGTTTTGATTACAAAATTGAGTTAAGCACAAGACCTGAAAAAGCAATGGGTGCAAAGGAAATATGGGATAAAGCTGAATACGCACTTAAAACAGCGCTTAATCACTCGGGAAAAAAATACCGCATTAATGAGGGCGACGGAGCATTCTACGGGCCGAAAATAGATTTCCACATAAAAGACTCCTTGGGAAGAACATGGCAGCTTGGAACAATACAACTTGACTTCCAGATGCCTGAAAAATTCGAAATAAGTTACATTGATAAAAACGACAAGGAATCAAGACCAGTAATGATTCATAGAGCAATATTTGGTTCGCTTGAAAGGTTCATAGGAATATTAATCGAACATTATGCCGGTGCATTCCCACTTTGGCTTGCACCAGTACAAGTAAAAGTTATTTCAGTGAGCGAAAAATACAACAAATATGCAGATAAAATAAATAAGGAACTTATGCTTGCGGGAATAAGAAGTGAAGCAGATGAAAGACCTGAAACAGTTTCTTTCAAAATAAGGGAAGCACAATTGGAAAAAATTCCGTACATAATAAATCTTGGGGAAAAAGAAGAAACTGCGGAAACTATTGCAGTAAGGAACAGACAAGGCAAAGTCGAATTCGGAATCAAAACGGCAGATTTCCTGGAAAAAATAAGGAAAGAAATTGCAGAAAGAAAATAAATCTGCAAATAAATGAAATTTTTGATAAAAAAAACTTTTTCTGCAAAACATAAAGGCTTCAATTGCCTCAAAACAACAGAAAAACACAGGTCCAATATATAAAGAGAATATTTATATAAACAAAAAAACTCCTTTTAATACAAGATTTTTTATGGCAGACTATATGGGAGAGCTCTTCAAAAAAATGAAGAAGGGCGACAGCGGGAACGCTGAAAAGGAAAAAAACGAACCTGCGGAAGAGGCTAAGCCAGAGACAAAAATTCCGAAAGCGCCAGCACCAACAAAAAAGGAAATACAGAAAAAAAATACAGGCAATGACTACCTGAAGAATGAAATTGAAAAACTTGAAAAAGAAAAAAAATCCGAACCCGAACCAAAGAAGGAACTGAAAAAAGAATCCAATTATGTAAAAGAGTTCGGGTTGACAAGAGAAGTGCACAAAGGATATGAAAAAGAAATTGTTGTTGAATCAAGACCAAAACCCGCTGTTCAGGCACAAGTTATAGAACCATCCGTTCCGCAGGAAAAAAAAGAGAAGGAAGAGATAAAGCAAAAAATTATGGAAATTGAAAAGGAACTGCCACCGCAGGAAAAGGTCGGACCCGATAATCCTGAAAGCGTTCCTGAAGAACAAAAAAGCCAGGCGGAAAAGGAACTCATTACCAATGAAAAGGAACTCATTGACTCTTATGGAGAAACAAAAATTTACAGGATAAAGGGGCAATCGCTTCCAATTTACTGGACTCCAGTGGCAAGACCTGTGGGCGCGGAAAAAACAATAATAAACACAATCAAAGAAGCCGCAACAAGAATAATCAGTATAACCCCCTACAAAATCAGGGATCAGGAGCAAAGGAGAAATGTTTACTACCAAAAGATAATGGAAATACTAAGAGACTCGCCGGAGCTAAGGGTTCCGAAAACAAAAATGCGGTTCTATGCCGAAACCGTTGTAAAAGAAATGGTTGGCTATGGAATGATTGATTCGCTTATCAAGGACGATAAACTGGAGGAAATAATGATTATTGGCCCAAAGGAACCGGTTTATGTTTTCCACAGATATTATGAAATGATGAAAACAAACATCGAATTTTATTCGGATAATGAAATACAGGATCTTATAAACAGAATTGCAAGGCTAATAGGGAGAAGGGTTGACTTAAGTTCGCCATTGCTTGATGCAAGGCTCCCTGATGGTTCAAGGGTAAATGCGACAATACCTCCTGCATCAGTACAGGGTTCTACACTTACAATAAGAAAATTCAGGGAAGACCCGTACACAATAATCGACCTTATAAAAAACGGAAGCCTGAGTGCGGAAGTTGCGGCTTTCCTCTGGCTTGCAACTGAAGGAATGGCAACAAAGCCGGCAAACATACTTATAGCAGGAGGAACAGGTTCAGGAAAAACAACAACACTCAATGTACTTGCAAGTTTCATACCAAAAAGCGAGAGGGTAATATCAATAGAGGATATTGCTGAATTAAATTTGCCGTTGAGCCACTGGATAAGAATGGAAACAAAGCCGCCAGGACTTGAAGGCACAGGAGAGCTCACAATGGATATTCTCACAAAAAATTCATTGAGAATGAGACCTGACAGAATAATTGTTGGTGAAATAAGACATGACGAGGCATTCGCACTTTTCACCGCATTCAACACAGGACACGACGGTTGTTTAACTGGAGACACAAAAATAGCACTTACTAATGGAATTGTGGAAATAGGTGAATTCACCGAAGAGCAAATGAGCAAAAACGAAACATGGAAAGATGGGCTATGGGAAGTTTGCAATATTAAAAACGAACACATAAACTCAATAAACGATGAAGGCAAAATGCAGAAAACCGAAATTGTTCAGGCAAAGAAAAAACCTTATACAGGAAAAATTTACAGTATAAAAACAGCTTCAGGGACAGAATTGAAATGCACCGGAAATCACCCCCTTTTTACATTAAACGGCGATTTGGTTCAGGTTAAAGCAGAAGAAATTTTAGAGGGAACCCTTATTGCGACTCCAAGAAAATTAATAAGGGGAGAAAATGCAAAAGAACCTGAAATCGAGTACTGGAGCGGACTCCTTCATGGAGACGGAAATATACTTGACAAAAAAAGAATAAGGGAAAAGAACGGCAAACAATACACTTGCAATGAAGGAAGAGTGACACTTTTTACTGAAGAGAAAGAAATAATCCCAAAATTCGTCAGGTTCATGAAGGAAAAACTGGATGATACGTACATCAAAATTGTTGAACCTGATACAAAAAACGACTGCTTCGATGTTCATGTTGCAGGAATACATAAATCCCGGACAATACAGCAGATGCTTGACATTCCACCAGGAAACAGGATGAAAGCCACTATGTCAAACTCACACTACATTTCCGGCATAAGGGAATTCACGGCAGGATTCTTTGACGCCGAAGGCCACGTGGACGCAGAAAATAACGCACTTGTATTTACGTGCGGGAACGAAAATTATATTGATTTCTTCAAATACGCGTTATTGACTGAAGGAATTCAATCAAGAAAATACAGGTCAAAGTCACACAACAGCATTTGGTACAGGTTATATATTTATGGCATAGAACAAATCCGAAAATTCTACGAAACCTTCCCGATTAAATACACCCAAAAAATGAAGAAAATTGAAAAGTTAATCAAAAGCAAAAAAACAGGCAATACAAATGTTGATGTAATCAAATGCAACGAACTGATAATCAGGCTTCTTCAGGAGGCAAAATCAAAAGGATACAGCAACTCAGAGATAGCGAAAAGGACTGGAATTTCACAGGGACTCATTAGTTTTTACAAAAGAAAAGAAAGGTTGCCAAGCATTCAGGTAACACAAAAGTTGTGCAAAACATTCAAGGAAATCGGGATTAACGCAGCTAAACTTGAAAAAATTGCCAACATGGATATTTTCTGGGACAGGATCGTTTCCGTGTACTCATACCCATACAATGGGTTTGTTTATGACCTAACTACAAGCGAAAAAACCAACAGTTTCAAAAAACCACACAACTTTGTAGCCGAAGGAATATTGGTTGCCAACTCAATGGGAACAGTGCACGCAAATTCACCGGAAGAAACCCTTGTAAGAGTAACAAGCCCTCCGATGAGCGTGCCATCAGTAATGCTTTCAGCACTTGACCTTGTGCTTGTGCAACACAGACTTCATGACCGAAAAAAAGGAACAATAAGAAGAATAACTGAAATAGCACAGGTTGTTGACGCATTAAAAGGAAAACCGAAAGTTGAGGTGCTTTTCAAAAGGGATGCAATAAAAGATGCGCTTGTTAAAACAAAAACACAACCCAATTTTATGACGCTTTTGGAAGACCTTACAGGATCAACAAAGAAAGATATTGATGCAGAGCTTGCAAAAAGAACAGAATTCATGAAAAGAATGGCAAAAGAAGATAAACGAGAAATGCATGTTATATCACAGGAAATGGAAAATTACCTGTCAAAAAAGTGATGAATGATGTCGACATTAAAAAATCTCAGGGAAAAAATAGAGGAAAAAAAACAGAAAAAAGAAACGTCCTCATCAAAAGAGCGTGAAACTGTAGACATGGATCAAGTTGAAAACATAGTCAACAGGATGAAAAAAAAATATGTTGAACAGGGAATTGAACTTGAACAAGCAGGCGGAAAATTAGGCGAACTAAGAGGAATCATCGCAGAAGGAGAAACTGCAAAAATAGATGTGCAAAAAGTGGAGGATTTGCAAGAATTCCAAAATCCGACAGTAAAACAAATTGGAAATATTTACTTGTTACTAAGAGTTGTGTTTGACCCAGTATCAAATTTGATAAAAAAATTCCCAATA
>PCWY01000083.1 GCA_002762975.1 Candidatus Diapherotrites archaeon CG11_big_fil_rev_8_21_14_0_20_37_9
CGACCAACCAATTTACCTCAATGTCGGAAAAAGTACAATTCCTTAACAAACACGGACTTCAATCAAATGAAATTTCAAGGTCATTAGGCATCAGTTCAGGCGATGCTAGTTCTTACCTTATTAGAAATAAAAAAATAAAAAACAATAAAAGTGAATCAAAAAATGGTGAAAAGTAAAACTGAAAAAAAAGAAACTATTTCTGATCCTCTTGTAAAAAGGTTTGATGCACTCATCAGACTTTTTATTGAAACAAACAAAATCAACAACGAAAAATTCAACGATGGGATAGCCGCCAGACTTCTGAAATCAGTTGATTTAACCCCTACTGAAATAGCAAAAATCCTCGGTAAAAAATCTGCCACTGATGTTGCACCTTACCTTTACCCTAAAAAGAAAAACAATAAAACAGGTGAGAAAAACGACAAATGAAAAGACAAATGAGCTTCTCGAAGAAATATTGAAGTGGCAAAAATTACAAGGCAAAACTATTCTAAAAAACAGAATGAAAGAAGAAAAACTATTTACAAATAAGTCAGAAGAATCCGCCTATCTTCACAGTGATGGGACTAAGAATAGTAGAGAGGTTTCTAAACTGACAGGATTAAGTCATACAAAAATTCAGGCGTTGTGGAAACAGTGGATTAACGTAGGTATTGCAGAGCCATCTGAAAAGTATAAAGGCGGGCAGTGTAAAACATTATTTTCCTTAACCGAGCTTGGAATTGAAAATTAAGGTGAAATTAATGCAAATTCAAGATTTAAAAACGAATGCAACTGATTTTACAACTGAATATCCTCGCGGAAAGGAAATATTGCAAAAAGCAGATGGAAAAACACACTATCTAAAAATAGCAAAAGATGTTGGTCTTAATGCAAATTTAGTAAGCACTATTTTAAACAAAGCTAAAAGATACGGTCTTGCTGAAAAGAAAAACGGGTTTTTTAAAAGAGCTAAAGGAGTAGCAGGTTATTTAACAGTAAGAAAACCCCGACAATCAAACAAAGTAAGTTCTGAAAAAGTAGCAACTTATATTATCAGTAAACAAAAAAACAATGCCGAAAACAAATTCAAAGTTAGTACAACTCTGAATAATAATGCTACAAAAATGATGCGTGCTTATAAAGCACTCTATATTACAGAAAACTACTTGCGAGATTTAATAAGAGAGGCATTCAAAAACGAAACGGATTTGTGGGAAAAAAGAGTTAACCCCACTATAAAAAGCAATGTAGAAAAGGCACAAAAGAACTCAAGCTATACTGCAGCCGAAAGAAAAGATAACTTAGAGTACACTCATTTAGGGGATTTAAAAACAATAATAATTGCCAAAAATAATTGGCCTTTATTTTTACCTTATTTAAATCAGACTGAAAAAAGGAAATTTGAAATGAAAATAGACGATGCAATACCATCACGAAATGCCACTGCACATTGCACCTTACTGACTGACCTTGATTATAAGGAAGTCGAAATCCGTTTTAGGGACATTATTAAGATGTTTAAGTGACCAACACCCTTCTATTTCCATCTCCCTTCAACACCAACAAATATATTCCAAGAAACTGTTGAAGGAAGACACTTTTAGAATACGTTTATAATTTTTAGATTGGATTGAAACCGAAATTATAATGTATGAAACACACTGCCTAAAACCCGAGGATTAACTATTTAATTAGATTTACTTCAGAATACATAATGAAATCAATTTATTTGGCATTTATTTTGTTTTTCCTATTAGGTTGCACATCAAATACAAATAACGGGCAAGAAAATTTTGAAGATTTAGAAATAAAAAACTGTTTTCAGATGAACCCCGAAACCAGTAAAAACATCTGTTTGCAAGAACTTGCAGAAGAACGAAATTCTTTAGAGCCGTGCGGGGATATTTCTTCTCTAGGTTTCAAGGAAGATTGTTATACTAAAATTGCAACTAGTCTTGAGAAGATAGAAGTTTGCGAAAAAATAGAAACTACTGAAAGCAAACAGTTTTGTTTTGGGAAAATAGCCGAAAAAACAAATGATGAAAGTATTTGTTTAAAGATTACACACCTTGGAATAAAAGATACATGCTATAATGAAATTGCAAAATCACTAGCAAAAATTGAGTTGTGTGATAAAATTTCAAACGAAAAAACCCAATTAACTTGTAAATATAAAGTAAACAACATAATTGGAAACTTTGAATTTTGTGAAACTTTGGATGATTCAGATAGTTCAATAATGTCGATGAAGGATAGTTGTTATCTTGACGTTGTTAAAATAACGAATGACCCATCTTATTGTGAAAAAGTAAAACCTACTTTAAAAAAGGGTTGTGAAACTACATCAAGCTAATTAGCAGCATAAAATTTACTGGTGATGAAACCGAGCCCTTAACAACCCTCTATTGTTAAACCTCTTGTCCGGCAACATAAATATAATGGGTGCTGTGGGATTTTTACGTTTTCTGACACAAATACCGCCAACACCCATTCTAATTCCATCTCCCTTCAACACCAACAAATATATTCTTTGTTTGCGTTCATTGTCTTCATTTCTTCAAAAACTTAAATGCATTCTCAAATATCTTGAATCCAGAACCAGTATCCGAAACTTTATCAAAAGATGAATTTGGTGTATTGATTCCAAAGAGATTCCTTTCAGGGTGCGGCATTAAACCAAGAACCTGTCCGGTTTCATCGCAAATCCCTGCAATATCATCAAGAGAACCATTCGGGTTCTTCTCATACTTGAAAACAACCTGCTCATTAGCATAAAGCTTTTCCAAAACCGATTTATCTTTCACCATAAACCTGCCTTCCCCATGGGCTATTGGACAATCAAGTGTTTCAATTCCCTCAGTAAAAACACTTTTGCTTTTTTGAGTAACAAGTTTAATCCATTTGCACTGAAAACCAGAAGGCTCATTCAATGTTAAGGTTGTTAATTGCTCGTTGTATTTTCCATCAAAACCAGGTAATATTCCTGCTTTTGTTAGAACCTGAAAGCCATTGCAAACACCAATAACCAATCCGCTGTTTGAAATTAATTCAGGAATATCATTGTTCAATTTAAACAAAATTTTATTAGCAAAAACTTTTCCTGAACCAAGGTAATCGCCGGCTGAAAAGCCTCCTGGAATGGAAAGTAATTGATAATCAGAAATCTTTGCTTTTCCGGAAATAACTTCATTAATGTGAACATTATCAACTTTAAAGCCGGCTTTCTCTAAAGCAAATTGTTTTTCATAATCACAATTCGTTCCCGCTGCTCTAAGTACAATTGCCCTAACCATGATTACCAACCCAATGTTTTCTTCCAAGTCCTTTTCAAGGTCTCAGAGTCCTCCTGAATAAGAATTTTTCCTTCAACGCCATTAATCGCAAGATTTTTTCCAGCAGAAACATGACCTATTTCGGAAAAAACGCATCCTTTCATTGCCTCTTCAAATTCCTTTTTCTTTTTGGCGGAAACTTCCACAATAATCCTTGAATTGGATTCAGAAAAAAGAATCTTATCATTTCTAATTGTTCCTTCAAAAGGAACTTTTTTCAAAAATATTTCAGAACCTTTCCCTGAAGCAAGAACCATTTCAGCAACACAAACAGCTAAGCCACCTTCACTGCAGTCATGCAAAGAAACAACTGTTTTATCTGAAGCATCTTGTTTCATGAGCAATGCACTTAATTTTGAATAACTTTCTTTGGCTTTTGCAAAATCAACCTTCGGTACAAAACCGACCTTTGCATTAAGCAGTTTAGCATAATGTGATCCGCCAAGCTCATCTTTTGTAATGCCAATAATGTAAATTAAATTTCCTTCCTTTTTGAATGGCATTGAAATTTTTTTACGGGAATCAGGAATAACACCCATTGCTGAAATTAAAAGGGTTCCTGGAATTTCAATTGTTTTTCCCGCAACAGAATACTCGTTGTACAAAGAATCTTTTCCTGAAATGTAAGGAGTTTCAAATCCAATTGCCGCATCATAACAGCCTTTACAAGCCCTAACAAGTTCACCTAGAACTTCTTTTTTCTCAGGGTTTCCCCAGGAAAAATTATCGAGTAAAGCAATTTGTGAAAAATTGGCGCCAACACAAATAGCATTTCTAATTGCCTCATCAATTACAGAGCAGGCCATCCAGTAAGGATCAACATCACTATAGAATGGATTAATTCCGTTGGATACAACAACACCTTTCCAATCTCCTAGCACAGGCATTATAATGGAAGCATCTGCAGGTCCATCATTCAAACCAACAAATGGCTTTGCTACTGTTCCTCCCATTACTTCATGATCATAGCTCCTGACAGTTGTTTCTTTTGAAGCAATGTTTGGCATTCCGAGCAATTGCAAAAGCATTTTTCCATGTTCTTTTGTTTCGGCAAAGGAAGTTTCACTTTCCTTGTTGGAAGTCCATTGTGCATCAAATGTTTTTAGAGGAACGCCCTTGTGTAAAAAATCCATTTCAAGTTCGCCAACTAATTCATTTTCAAAAAACAATTCAAGTTTTTTTGTGTTTGTAAATTCACCTATAATTGTTGCTTCTGTTCCTTCAATTTCACAAATTTCCTTGAGTTTTTCAAAATTTTTTCCAGGTACAGCAAGAACCATTCTTTCCTGTGCTTCGCTTACCCAAATTTCCCATGGCTCCAGACCTTTATATTTCAAAGGTGCTTTTTCCAAATGAATCTTTGCGCCAATTTCTTCTCCCATTTCACCTACAGCTGATGAAAAGCCACCTGCACCGCAATCCGTTATTGCAGTATACAATCCAAGTTCCCTTGCCTTGAGAATTGCGTCAATCATTTTCTTTTCCTCAATAGGGTTTCCAATCTGAACGGCACTTGAAGAAGCTGATTCATCCAATCCTGTTGAGGAAAACGTTGCGCCATGAATGCCATCGCGGCCTGTTTTTCCGCCAATAACAACAATCATGTCCCCTGGCTTTGCCTCTTTCTTTTCCATTCCTTTTGGAATTAATCCAATTGTTCCGCAGTAAACAAGCGGGTTTCCTAAATAACGGTCATCAAAAAGAATGGCGCCATTAATGGTTGGAACTCCAATCCTATTACCGTAATCGCGTACTCCAGCGCGAACGCCTTTGAAAATTCTTTTTGGGTGCAAAATTCCTTCAGGGAGTTTCTCTTTTGGATAATCAGGATTTGCAAAGCAAAAAACATCTGTATTTGCAATTGGTTTTGCGCCAAGACCAACGCCTAAAATGTCCCTAACAACTCCGCCTACCCCTGTGTTCGCACCACCGTAAGGGTCAAGTGCGGAAGGATGATTATGAGTTTCTGCTTTCATTGCAATGTTGTATTTATCATTGAATTTTATTATTCCTGCGTTATCAGAAAAAACTGATACAAGCCAATCCTTGTGGGTTTCATCAGTGGCTCTTTTAATATAACTTTTAAACAATCCTTTGATTTTGTGAATTTTTTCATTTTCCATATAATTTATTTCCGCGGTAAATGTTTTGTGCTTACAATGCTCTGACCATGTTTGAGCAAGAGTTTCAAGTTCTATTTGTTTTGGTTCTCGTCCAATTTTTTTGTATTCTGCTTGGATTAATTTCATTTCTTTTATGTCAAGGGAAAGCAGCATTGCTTTGCTCATTTTCATGAGCTCAGTTTCTGATAAATTTATAATTTTGATTTCAGTCATTTTTTGCCCTCCTTTATGGAGTATTTTTCAATAACATCGTTTGCCAATAACTCGGAAGCAATTCTTTCTGTTTCTTCTTTTGTAAGGGCTCCGTGAAGATAAAATCGTTTGGCTGTCCTGATGTTTCCTTCTTTTTTACCTGTAAAATCTTTTATTGCTTCTTCAGCAACCATGCCAACATTATCAGTTACATCCGCATTAAATTTTACTTCAATGCAGTAATTATAATCAGTGTAAATGTCCTTGTCCAGGGAATATTTTTGGATTAATGGGTCAATGAATACTTTTTCGGTGATTTCCCTTATTTTTTCTTCCACAAGACTTGTTTCAAAGTAGTATAATTCGGTTGTATTTATTGCTTCAACAGATGCAATGCCAAGGTCATC
>PCWY01000026.1 GCA_002762975.1 Candidatus Diapherotrites archaeon CG11_big_fil_rev_8_21_14_0_20_37_9
AACATAAAAAAATAATTAAAATAGTGTTTTTGAAATTACACCAAATTGTAAAAGTTTATATATTTCATTTTTATATTACAATGAATGGTTAAAGTTGTTTGCAAAGCACTGAATGTGACAAAGAATTTTGGAAAGTTCAGAGCGCTTGATGATGTTTCACTTGAAATGTATGAGGCAGAAGTATTCGGGCTTTTAGGCAGCAATGGTGCGGGAAAAAGCACCATTACAAAAATAATGACAGGCCTCCTTAATGCAGATGAAGGAAAAATAAGTTTTTTTGATTACGAACTTGAAACAAATTACAGGGAATTAAAAAAAGTATTTTCAGTAGTGCCACAGGAAATAAGCTGCTATCACGGTTTTTCAGTAAAAGAAAATATTCGCTTTTTCGGCGAAATGTACGGCCTCAAAGGAAAAGAACTCAAAGAAAAAACAGAATTTTTAATGCAATGGCTTTCATTAAAAAAATTTGAGGACAGAGCAGCAAAAGATTTAAGCGGAGGATACAAGAGACTCCTTAACATTGCCTGCTCACTTGTGAATGATCCACTGATAATTTTTATGGATGAACCAACAGTTGGTTTGGACCCAAGAATGAGACAATTGCTCTGGCAGAAAATAAAGGAGCTGAAAGACCAGGGAAAAACAGTATGCTTAACCACACACTACCTTGATGAGGCACAAGCATTATGCAATAGAGTTGGTTTGCTTGTGAACGGCAGGCTTGTTGTGCAAGGAAAACCAAATGAACTAATAACAAAATACGGCGGGTATAGAATACTTATCATGAAAGTCTCTAAAATTATTGAAACAGAGGATGCTGAGGCAATAAAATCAAGTTTCAAAGATGAACAAACAGAAATAATCGGGCAGACAATAATAATTTCATTTAACCAAGAACACTCATTAGAAAAAATTTCACTCCTTACCCAATGGCTTGTTGGAAAAGGATATGAAGTGCAAAGCTCCACAATAAAAGAACCTGAATTAGAGGATGTTTTCCTCAACCTTACTGGAGAGAGGCTGAGAAGCTGATGCGCGAAATAATTTCAATTGCATTAAAAGAAATAAATCTTATAAAAACGCAAAAAATAGCCCTTGCACTAATTTTACTTTACCCTATTATTGTTATAGGAACACTAGGCCTCGCATTTTCGGGCGGAACAAATTCAGTAGGCAATATTAATGTTGTAATTTATGCACCTGATAATATTCAGGGATTTAACACACAGGATTTTCTCGCAAAACTTGAAAAATCTGAAAGATTAAATCTGATAAAAGCAAACTCAGAGGAAGAAGTAAAAGAAATTATAAGAAAACGGCAAGCAAAAATAGGCCTCATAGTGCATGAACCTGAACCAACCAACGGAAAATTCGTACTCGATATCCTAAATGATAATTCAAATATTGTGAGCTCGGAATTCTTTTTCCAGGCGGCAAACGATTCAGTAAGAAGAGTCGGCTTTGAAACATCATCGGAATTGCTTGGAGACATCTGGGAAAACCTCAGCCAGATAAAGGGCGACCTTAAAAATGAAACAAAAAGAATGGACAATTTTTTGCAGCAACTTGAGGACAGCGAAGCGCAATTAATAGATTTGAACAACAGCGTGAATGAAATAAACATTGGAGAAATGAGGGAAAAACTCAAAAGCCAGGAAGAGGTTCTTGATTCAACCAAGGAAAAAATAGAGTCATTCAAAAAAAGAGTAAATTCCACAAATTTCGACGAGGAATTGAAACAGATAAGGGAATCAAAAGTTAAGGTAAATGAAGCGAAATCGGAATTCAGAAATGCAAAAAATACAATAATTGGCGCATGCGCAACATACGCTCCAGGACAAGAATGTATTGATTTGGTTCCTTTCGAAGACGTTGAAACCGAATTAAATGACACTTCAGACCAGCTTGATAATGCGGAAGCAAAACTCAAAGATGCACAGGCACAACTTACAAACGCATCTTCAGAATTAGATGAAATAAACACTGATTTTGAAAGTGCAAACCAGGATTTAAATTATTTTAATGCCGAACTTTCTACACTTGGAAAAACCATTGATAAGGTAAACGAGCTCATAACAAATTCCATTGAAACAAAAAAGCAGGTTAAGGCTGATCTGGAGGAAAGCAAAACACTCATAAATAGTTTCATAACAAAACTGGATGATTTGCAGAGCCTTAGCCCACAATTCCTTTCAAACCCCCTAATAATAAATAAAATTAATATTTACACAGTAAAAAAACTGCAGATTATTACGCCGATTGCATTAACCCTGGTTCTCATGCTCACGGCAATACTGCTTACAGCGGTTTCATTTGTAACCGAAAGAAATCAGGGAGCATATTCTAGATTACTACTTTCAACTACAAGCAAAACAGGAATTTTTATTGGAAAAATACTTGGGCAACTTGCTTTTGCGCTTTTGGAATCATTAATAATCATACTTCTTGCAGTATTTTTATTCAACATAGATTTCGGAGGGGTAAATGTACAGGGATTCTTAATACATGCCGGCAATTGTGCTTTATCGCTCGGAGGAAACTGCACAGGAGTAATGGACGAATTTATTGTATTGACCGCAATATTTATCCAGCTTCAAATAGTACTTAGTGCAATATCAGTTTCTTTCATAGCAATAGGATTATTCATATCCAATTACACCAAAATACAATCAACGTCCGTGCTTGCAGGATTATTGCTTGTGATTCCGATGATTTTCATAAGCGGAATAATAATCCCGATAGAACTGATGAGCCAGCCAATTCAGGAAGTGAGCGGACAAGCACCACTCACAATAGGAGTTGTGCTTGCAACAGAAGTAATAATCAAAGGAACTCCGATAATAGAATTGCTTGGGGAGCTTGCAACACTTATTGTTCCCGCAATCCTTTTTATTGCATACACTATTTTTAACAGAAATCTCTAAATGCCCGTCAAAGAGAGAATGGTAAGACCTGAATAAAATAATAGTATAGGAGTCATTGCAAAATAAATAAGCCAGAGAAAAAATGTTTTAAGCGGAGAAAGCTTGAACATTGATTCAAGGATTGCAAAAATAAAATAAAAATATAAAAAAATTCCAAGAGCCATAAAAATCAGGCCAGCAAATTCGGCTAATGGGACATTTACCATCAAAAAGAAAGGTATGATTCCAGCCATAACAAAAAAATTGGTGCCCATAAAGATTACAAGATTGCCCTCTTTTGTGAAAACCCTCGAAATAAAAAAAACTACAACTGATGAAAGAGGCACATTAATAAAAAAATGAAGAAACAGCAAAAGCATGCCAAGCCCCTTATCCAAAACAATATTTAAAGAAGAAAAGTTAAATGCCAAAACAAGCAGAATAATTGGAACAAAAAAAGTGAAAAAAACAAGAAAAAACGTTATAATAGAATTTAAAATTGGTTTTTCTTCCTGCACGATTGTCATAATCGGTTTATAAAAAGTAAGAACATCAAACAGCTCCCTGAATAATCCCCTCATAAAAACACTTACCTTGTTTTTTCAAGTTCAACAGTTAATTTAGGTAACTCTGAATCCGTACCATCAAAAACAAATGCAGATTCAATAAAAGCAGAGTAATAACCTTCTTTTGAAACACTTAAATTGTATGCCCCATACTCTAAAGTTCCTTTAGCCAACCCTAAAGAATCAGAATACAAAACAGCACTGGATAAATTACCATTCAAAGGGAGAATAGTTACCCTTGCATTTTCTACAGGAGCACCACTTCCATCAACAACATTAACTGAAACAGTTGACTGGTTAGTTGCCAAGCAACCCAACAGGAAAATTATCAAAAAAGAAATTAACACTAACTTCATAACAACAAATAACAGCCATTTCAATAAAAAGATTACTGTTTGCGGTAAACTGTTTTTTCAGAAACAACAAAATCCAACTGCACATCAAAAGAATCATGCGGCACGGAATCAACAACCTGAAAATCGAAAGCAAGGCCAGCCTTGAGGCCCATTACAATTGGTTTTGAAAGGAATTTATCATAAAAACCCTTTCCCCACCCAAGCCTGAAACAAGCAGAATCAAAAGCAATACCTGGCACAATGAAAAAATCTATTTGCCCAGCAGGAACAATTATTTTTTCCACAGGTTCAAAAACACCAAAAGAACCCTCAGCTAATACTGCGCTTTTATTATACTCTGAAAAAACAAGATTATTACCATTCACAACAGGAACAACAACTCTTTTTTTGTGCTCAAAAAGAAAATCAATTATTTTTTGCGTTGAAACCTCATTTTTTATTGGAAAATAAATTGCAACAACATTTGCGGATGTGAACTCCTTCCGAGAAAAAAGGTTTTTTGCAATAAGAGAACTTTTAGATGATAAATCAGGAGGCGAAAGCTTTTCTCTGAGTTTTATGAACTTTGTCCTCAAGGCAGCCTTGTCCATTAAAATCACAGCCTGTCGAGAGCCCTTTTGCCAATATCTGTTCTGTGCTGTGCGCCATCAAAATCAATCTGGCTTACCCCAGTATAGGCATTATCAATTGCCTCTTTTATTGTAGCACCAATGCCTGTAACCCCAAGAACCCTTCCACCTGAAGTCACGATTTTTCCATCTTTGAGCAAAGTACCCGCATGGAAAACAAGAACATTGTCAAAAGCAACAGCATTATTCAACCCAGTTATTTCCTTTCCTTTTGAATAATTTCCCGGATAACCAGCAGCAGCAATTACAACACAGCAAGCAGAATCCTTTTTCCATTTCAATTCAATCCTGTCAAGGGTGCCATCAATGCACGCATCAATAGCATCAACAAGATCCGATTCCATTCTTGGGAGAACTGCCTGTGTTTCAGGATCGCCAAAGCGAGCATTGAATTCAATCACATTTATTTTGTCTCCTGAAATCATAAGACCAGCATAAAGAATGCCTTTGTAAGGAATGCCGCGCTTTTTCATTTCATCAACAACAGGCTGCATAACTTCATCCAATATTCTTTTTTCAAGACCATTCACAACAGGCGCAGGACTATAGGCTCCCATTCCGCCTGTGTTCGGACCTTTATCATCATCAAAAATCCGTTTATGATCCTGGCTCGAAACCATCAGCTTTACATTTGCCCCATCACAAAAAGCAAGTACTGATGTCTCTTCACCTTCCAATAATTCCTCAACAACAATCCTTGAACCAGCTTCGCCAAAAATTTTATCCTCAAGCATGCTTGCAACAGTATCCATAATCTCCTTTTTTGAATGGCACAGAATAACACCCTTTCCTGCAGCAAGGCCATCGGCTTTTACAGCAGCCTTTTCAAAACCAACAAGTTTTTTCTCAGCATCAGCCATGCTTGTTACAACAACATACCTTGCTGTTGGAACACCCGCAGAAACCATTATTTCCTTTGCAAATGCCTTTGAGCCCTCAATCATCGCGGCTTTTTCTGAAGGGCCGAAAACCCGCAAATTTTTTTTGTTAAACAAATCCACAATTCCCGCAACAAGAGGGCCCTCAGGACCAACAATAGTTAAATCAATTTTTTCTTTTTCAGCAAAATCCGCAAGAGCAGCAATATCTTCAACACCAATAGGCACATTTTTTCCAATCAGAGCAGTTCCAGCATTTCCTGGAGCACAAAAAATTTTATCAACTTTAGAGCTCTGGGAAAGTTTCCAAGCAAGAGTATGTTCCCTTCCCCCTGAACCAATAACAAGAACCCTTAATTTATCCATATACAAAAATTGGCAGAAAAGATATAAAAAGCTTCAATAAAAACAAAATAAAGAAAAGTGCACAAAAAACGAAAATTAACAGGTTTCAAAACAGCAGCAATAATGATTTCAGAAACAGAATCAAAAAAAACCCGGAAAAATGATTGACCAGATATGCGATAAACGCATCGTAAGGTAAATTAAAAAAAAATTATTCATATGTT
>PCWY01000074.1:0-4172 GCA_002762975.1 Candidatus Diapherotrites archaeon CG11_big_fil_rev_8_21_14_0_20_37_9
GGAGGCTATTTGGCAGTAATAAGTTTTTTATTCTTCAAAGCTTTATTTTAAATGATGAATAAATCGGTTTTTCTGGCGATAATTTTACTTGTTTTACCATGTGGGTATTCTGCTACAAGTAACGATGCGGTCAATCTTGTGGCAAATTCAAATGCCTATTTGTATTCAGGTGAAACATATATCCCGCCTAATGTTCCGGTCGGATTTGAGGGAAATGATTATTGGGTTGTTCCAGTTGCCGATGGTTCCAATATAGTTGTTTTTTTTGCTGTTGATGTTTCATCAGGTGAACTTTCAACTTCAAGGGCGGTAAACAGGGGTTTGTTTGAGACATCTGACCGGTTAAGGGAATTACAATCCTTGAAAAATTCAATTTCATCAAATCAGGGTTTGGAATGGTTGCTTACGCAAAAGTACCAGTCCGTATTTGATGAGATGTCAAGAAATCTTGATGATGAATTTTTCCAGATTAACGCGGTAGAAACAAGTCTTGATAATGAAGGGGTTTCAGTAAACCTGGCTTCTCTTAAAAACAGGCTTAAATCAATGTCTGCAACTGCACTTGAACTTTCTTCTCTTGTAATTGAAAGTGCGAATAAGGAAAATGTTTTTTTTACAAAACCTTCTCCTGAAAGTTTTTCTGAATTTAAGGGTTCTTTTGATGATGTTTATAGTTTGCTTAATGAGCTTAATTCTGAAAATCTCACTTATCAGAGCGAGGTAGATAAATTGAGATTACAGATTTCAACCGCCGACATTGACCCTCAGACAAAGGTCTCGCTTTCATCAGTGCTTGAATTGCCTCAGAGTCTTAAGGCAGTGAGAAACTATAATTTGAATGCAACTCAGATGAATGATCTTATTGAGTCTTCTTTGCAGACTGTTTCGCTTAGGCAGGATTCCCTTTTGGATGAATTCGATTCAAGGCTTTTGAAGAATGAGGTGCATTCCCTTATTTATGAAGAAAATTCTGTTCTTGAAAAAAAAACTGGGTTTGCTGATCTGACAACCGCAAAGAGCACCATTCTTGCTAATGGGAACAGGCTTCTATGGACCAATCAGACTTCAGTTCGCTCACTTGAATTAAATTACAGCAGGGCGGTGAAATTTTATGATGAAAGAAACTTTTCCAATGCAAAGGATTTTGCACTGCAGGCAATAGATGATGTTGTTTTAATTGAAAAGGATGGCAAAAAAATGGAAACTACTCCTGAACTGATTTCGCAGGATTTTCTTTTCCTTATTGCCGGAGTGCTAGCTATTTTATTGATTTTGCTTTATTTTTTGAATAATATGGGTAAAATAAAAGGGGCATTGGCTCCGCAGACTGAGGAGTTGGATTTGTATGAGAAGTAAACTTTTTTTGATTTTTTTGATTTTCTTTGCCTCTGTTGCTTTTGCAAATGTGGCTGTTGTAATACAGCCAGTGAACGATTCTGCTGGTGCTGTTTATCCTTTTGAATTAAAAGAATATGAACTTGTTCTTGTGAATGTTTCAACTGTTGAACAAAGTATTTTTGAGGTAGTTATTTCAGTTCCTCAGGAAATGGCAATTGTTGTAAACGGGGCGGATAAAAAGGAAATTGTTTTCACTGAGCGTGACATCCAGCCATCTGAACAAAGGTCAAGGGTTTTTACTGTTAAGTCTTTAGAGTATGCAAGCAAACCACTTGAAATTACCACTAGTTTTGGTACAGCGCCCAATAATAATTCAGTGAAAACTTTCGTTTCGGTTGTTCCATCTACAGTTAATTTTGATGCACGCCTTGACAAAACGTCCCTTGGTCCTAATCAAAACGGAAATGTTTTGTTTGATCTTCAGAATCTTTCTGAGTCTAAATTAGAAAATATCAAAGCGGTTTTAATGGGCGGAGAATATGTTGATGTCACTTCCGAGCCTTTTGAGCTTGCTTCACTTGAGGTAGGCCAAAAAATTTCCAATACTGCTTTTCCGTTTTCACTTGGGTCAAAAACAGGTGACAGGCTTCTTGTTTTGAGACTTTTTTTTGATGACTCTGAAGGCACACATATGCTTGAAAAATCTTTTTCATTGGATGTTCAGAACAGAGATATTTATGTTGCAATGCTAATTGGTCTTATTGTTTTTCTTGTAGGATTCTCAATTTATTTCAGGCGCAAAAAGGAAAGACTGCCTGTTGATGCTGAAGGCCTCAAAATTGAAGTAATAGAATCCAAGAAATAATTTTCATATTAATTAAGCTCTATTATGTCCTCGTTTTGCAAACTATAGGATTTTGAAACTCTTTGCCCTGGGAATTTTGTAGAGCCCCATACTTTTACAAATTTGAGTTTTTTTGCAAGATCCTTGTGTATTTGCTCGGCCACACTTTTAATTGTTGATTTTTTATCTACTGCTAATGGATCTGTAAAGTCAGGTTCTTTTCCTGGTCTTTTGGTGTATATAAGAATTTTTTCAAGAAGAAAAAAACTTTGCTTTTTGATTTCATCTATATCTAATTGGGCATCATTTTTTACAAAAAGACAATTTTTGTATTCAAGTCCTGTGTCAAGAACTTCAGCAAGTTTTTCTATTGTGGTTTCTTCTTCAAGAAGCACACTTGCATGATGGATTCCGAAGCTCTTTAGAATGCTTTCAAGTTCCTTTTCACTCATTTTCAAATGTTGTTTTCCTGAAATTGTAATATTTTTGTATGTTGATATTTTTATCTCAATTTTGGGTTTTTTTCTGTTGACTATTATACCGACATTTTTGAGTTCGTTTACCACGATTTCCTTTTCTGTTTCTTTTTTATATGTGATTATTATTGCATCCGCGTTTCTTGCAAGCCCGAGAAGTTTTGTGCCGTTTGCTTTCCCTTTGCTGCTTTCTTTAATTATTGCAGGCACTTCAATTATCTGTACTTTTGCGCCTTTGTAATCCATTGTCCCTATTTCAGGCTTTGATGTGGTAAAAGGGTATGGTGCTTCCTCTACTTGCACATTGCTTATCTTGTTGAGCAAATGGCTTTTCCCTGTATTTGGCATTCCGAGTATGACTATCTGTCCTGCGCCTTCTTTCCTAATGTTTATTGAGTGTCCTGCTGCTGCCTTTTTATCCTGTTGTTTTTGTTTTTCCATATCCTTTTTGATTCTGGAAATTTTGAGTGTTATTTCAGCCCTTAGTTTTTCCGCGCCTTTATGTGCTGGTGCGGTTGAACGCATTTCCTGAAGCGCGGCAAGCTTTTCAGATGGCGTTTCAGCCAGATCAAATTTGGCTTTTGCTTTCTCAAATTCTATTGAAGCATTAATAGGCATAAATAACCGTTAAACATTAGTTTTTTTAAATACAAAATCTTTTCCCCTGCTGCAGGAAAACACCGCAAGCTCCTCAAAGAAGTCATTTCTTCTTGCTATTATTGCGCATTCGAAGCCTTTTTTTTGCAATTTTGTCATTGTTTCTTCATATCCGTTTATGTTTGTTTGAAGAAAAATACACCTTCCTTTTTGTTTAAGGTAGTTAGGCATTTCATCAAGGAACCTATCAAGTATTTCCCTTCCATTTTTTCCGCCATCAAGTTCAACATATTTTACATTATCTGTTGCAACGTACGGGGGATTAAATATTATCACATCTGCATTTTCCCCACATTCTGAAAACAAGTCTGATTTTATTGCAGTTATTTTTTCAGCATAGCCTGCTGTTTCACAATTTTTTTTGGTTGTTTCAACTGCCTTTTTGTTTATGTCAATTGCTGTAACCTTAGATGCGCCCTGAGCCAAACAATTGAGTGATTGTATTCCAGAACCGCAACCCATATCAATTACTGTTTCGCCTTTTTTTATTTTGACATTTTCGGCAAGAAAATAAGAATCTTCAGAAGGAAAATAAATTTTGTCTTCTATATGGTAGGTTTTTCCTTTGAATAGAAATCTGATTGGATTCATTTTAATTTTACTCTTTGCAGGATTCTATTTCAGGGTGCCTTTTGCATAATGTGTCTTCCACCAAAGCAAGATTTGTTGTTTCCTGACAGTCAATGAGGAAAATGTTTGACCTGGTATATGTTCCCTTTCTTGTTAAACCAAGGTCATGCGCCTGGAATGATGCATCTTTCAGCACTTTATCCTTTATTTCAAAGCAAGCTATGAACAAATCGAGATCTGATTCTGTTCGGTTGAGTGCCTGGTCAAGTTCCACTTGGGTAAGTGGC
>PCWY01000074.1:4182-6438 GCA_002762975.1 Candidatus Diapherotrites archaeon CG11_big_fil_rev_8_21_14_0_20_37_9
GGTTGCTTAATGTCCAACAACCATCTATTTCAGGCCCTGTTAAATTTGTTTCATCTCCCTTAAATGGGTTGTTGCAGTAAATGCCTGTCATTTTGTTTTCCATATCAAGGTATTTTCCTTGGTCGCTTGTGCATGAAAGGAACACATTTCCAAGTTGTGCATTTACATCTGCTTGTGAAACGGTTTCAACATAGCTGAATTTCATGCTTATGCTTTCGTTGTAATCTGCAAGGAAATTATAGAATGCTCTTCTTGTTTTTGTTGTTTCTTCTGTATAATAATCATTAAAGTGAACAACAGCGGGTTTTTCTTCGTTGTTGCAGAAAGGCTGGACTTTTTCTGCAAAAAATATTGGGTAATAATTGTCTTTTGCCCAGTTAAGTTCAGGTGCAACAAAATAACCAAAAATTCTTTTTATACTTGTGTCATTTTCAAAATCTGCCGCGGTTTTAGGGTAGAATTTCATTTTATTTGCATCCACTATTCCCGCAGGCAAATAATCCGGTTCAAATTTGTTGTAAAGGCTCATGCCTTCCTCTGTTTTAATGTCAATTTTCCTTATTGTGTAATCTATTCCCCTGATATTGAAAAGCTCTTCAACAGTGGTTGTGTTTCTGCAGTTTTTGCAGTCGCTTGAATAAATTATTGTAAGTTCAACAGTCCTGTAATTGGCGTCATTTATTGTATTCAAATCAGGTGTAATCGGCTGATTCCCTTTTGGCAATACTACAATTGCTATTGCAATGCCTGCAAGAAGTGCTAAAATAACTAAAATTGCGGTAAAATAAGTAGGTACTCCTTTTTGGGGATTTGCTTTTTTTGCCTTTGCGGGCTTTTCTTGTGTCTTTTCAGGCTCTTCAGGGGTTTTCATTTTTCTTATATTTTCAACTTCTTTTGGTCCCATATAAATCCCTTTTTATAATTATTAAATCAATTATATTGTATGAACGTTGCGGAATTTTTTTAAATGGTGTTTATTTGTTAGCTGATTCACATTGTCATTTTGATTCTTTTAAAGGGCGGAAAGAGCTTATTGAGGCGTATTCCAATGCAGGGGTAAAATTTGTGGTTTCAAATGCCACAAATCCAGATTCCGTTAAAGCGCACCTTGGTTTTGCAGATGAGCATCCTTCGCTTCTTATAGCCCTTGGTTTACATCCTGTGGATATTCTTTCCCTTTCTTCCGAAGAAATTGATTCAAGTTTTTCTATTATAAAAGATAATATCGGCAAGGCTGTTGCCGTTGGGGAAGTTGGCCTTGATTTTAAATATGCTGATGAATCCCAGCGCGTTTTTCAGGAAGACGTTTTCAGGCGTTTTATAAATCTTGCAACGGAAAACAAAAAACCATTGGTTGTTCATGCAAGATATGCCGAAACCCAGTGCCTTAATATCCTTGAGGAACTTTCCGCAAAAAATGTACAAATGCACTGGTTCACAAACAGCAAAAAAACCTCAAAAAGGGCTGTTGAGCTGGGCTATTTCATTTCCTGTGGTCCGATAATACTGTCCGATTTGCAGACCCAATCCGTTGTGAAGGAAATTCCCCTTGAAAACCTGCTGCTTGAAACGGACTGCCCTGTGCCTTTTTTGGGCGTACAATCCGATCCGAGCTGGATTTCACGGGTCTGTGAAAAAGTCGCCGAAATAAAATGCATTTCTCCAGAAAAGGTTTCCTTGGTTACCGGAAAAAATTTTTCAAAATTGTTCCATAAATAGGTTTAAAATAAGTTGCAACTTGATTCTATTTTTATGGCTCTAATAACCGTTTTCCTGCTGGTTCTGATTTTTTCGCTTATAATGGGGAATGCCCTGCTTTTTTTTGTAAGACCTTCAAAAGAAGCAGTTATAATGCAAATGCAGGAATCTGTTGTTTCTGTTCCTGTGCCTATGGTTTCACAGGCGCCTATGGAAAAGAAAATAGAGTTAGCCCACATGCGCATTCAGGATATTGAAAATAAAACTGCAATGATGGATCAGAAAGAAATTCTTTTAATGAAAAAAAGAATTGAGAAAATGGACAATTTTTGTTCAACAGCGGAAGCGGAAATAATCGGCATTAAAGAAATCCTTGAGGAAATGCAGAACAACAACATCACGATTAAGGCAAGGGTGTTTAAAAATTCCAGTGAAATCAAATCACAGAAAGTCACTCCCGAAGATCTTCATAAACTTGTTTTCAGATCAAAATAATTTTTTTTAGACTATTTTCGCCATGATATGATAGAACTCTAGTTTTTCTTTTTCCATGTTTCC
>PCWY01000013.1 GCA_002762975.1 Candidatus Diapherotrites archaeon CG11_big_fil_rev_8_21_14_0_20_37_9
AGAGTTTCAAAAGCTTGTTGTGAAGATGCGTGAAAAAGGATTTTACACGCCGCAAGTTCAGCGTTCGGTTGATTGGTCTGCTTACATCCTCAATCAAATTAATGATTTGGTGGATACGTTGAAATTCGTTCGAACAAATGTTGATAAAGTTCATCAACCGCGAGAAAGCAATTCTGTTGGAAGGCCACCCACAGACGTGGGTGATTTGGCTAAAGCGATTTTGTTTGTTGAAATGGTCGGCATTCCTGAAAGTTTAGCCAGAATCATCCACAACAACCGAAGAAAAACCAACTATCACCAACTCCAAACAAACCAACACAACCACGAATTAATACGCAAAGCCTTATTTCTTTGGTAATTCACATACCCCTAAAACTGATTTTGCACTGTTGAAAAGCGCAAAAATCAATATTCCGATGCCGATTATTGTAAGTTCAACTCCTTTGAATGGAAGAAAACTCAATGCTCCGACAACGCCGAATAGTGCAGCAATTGTGAATGCACAGCTTGCGCATCCTCCGGCAAAAAGCCCTATAACAGTGCCGACTGCACCTGCAATGCTGTTTCTTTTGCTGAGTTTCCTGTCAATGGAAAATTTATACATTATGAATGATGCATTTATCCCTGTCAATATTCCGACAATGGTAAGCGTGATTATTGTGAGCTCCGTATTGTTTGAGAATGTTCCTGACAATAGTGAAAACAAAATAGTTATTTTTTCTATTACAAGATAATTTCCTGAAATTATTGAAAAAATAAGCGATGAATTTATTGCAAGGTTTATGGAAAAAATTATTCCGATTGCAATGGCTATTGTAATGGCATAATATTTTTTTTTAGAGTAAACCAGTTTTGCGGCTTTTTGCAGATTGTTTATTTCATTTCCAAAATTCATTTGAATTGCCTTTATTGATAATATTTTCTTCATTTATAACTGATTTGGTCAGGATAAAATCAGTTGGTTAAATGGTTTTATTTTATTTGAATTGTTCTAATAATAAATTGGTTTTGCAATAAATTAATCAATGCAATTGCAATTCCTATAAGTATTGCAAGTGTCAAAAAGAAGCATGCCACTCCGTGAAGTGCACCTTTTTTTGAAGAAATAATTATTGGCACCATGAACAATATTCCTGCTGAAACAATTATCCCAAAAAGCATCACAAGAATACCTATAGAACTGAATGGGTATGAGATGCTGCTGATAAATTCCGCAAATGCCCAAGAGCCGATGGTTATTATCGCAATGCTTATTGCGCATCCCGCTGATGCAATTATTGTTTCAGCGTACTTTCCGTATTCTTTATTTTCCTTTGTTTTTACTTCCTTCTCATTGATTCCACCAAATTTTTTTCCCACAACTATAAGCAAACCGATTATTCCTCCGAGCAATAATACTCCGAGGAGCGTTTCCCAAAAATAAAGCACAACAGTGTTTTCGCCGTAGTTGCCTTTCACATGAAAACTTTCAAACGCGTCAAGGTTCCTTGTTGTTTTAACAAGTCCTGTTGCATATTCTATTCCTGAAGAGTATTTCTTGTATTCTTGTGAGGAAATATCCGCAGAGCCGACAGCTGCCATTTCAGATACTGAAAGAAAATTGAAATTGTTCCTGTTGTTCCTGTAATCGACCTCAGATTTCCCGCTCTTTAATGTAAGGCTCGGTTCAACGTTCACGGCAACCCTCACATTCTCAATTAGTATTGCCTCATTATCAATTATTGTTTTGAAATCAAATTCAAAGTTGCCAAAAGCGTCCTTTTTTGCATAATTGTTTATTTTGTAAAACAAAACTATTCTGCCGGTATTTTGCTTTTCAATTGCCTGTGGCAATTCAATATCAAGGAGTGTTGTATTGGAAGTCAGGGTTTTTTCATAATCTGCTCTCATGAAAAATGGGCTTTCCTGAACTGCCTTGTAAACAGTTATTTGCCCGGGCACCTCAAGAGTAATCCACTTGAGCGGTGCATCGGAGGTATTTTCAATATTAATAATGGCTCTTACAACAGCATCTCCTTCACCATCAAATGAAACAGCATAGTAATGGTTGTTGTGTATGTATCCATCACTTTTTGCCGCAAGCACCGGCTGCATCTGCATCACAGTAAGCAAGAGCGCTATTGTTATTAAAATCAAAAACTTTTTCATATACCTATTGGGTTGCAGCATTTATAAGTTACTTTTGAAATCATTAGGTATTTGCCTAAATCTTTTTTATTCCATTGCAGCTTGGAAAAGCCATACAGCCCCAGAAGGCACCATATTTCCCTGCCCTTATCATCATGGGTAATTTGCAATCAGGGCATGCAGGCGCCTTGGCTTTTGATTTCACATGCCTTGAACAAACAGGTTGTTTTTCAATATTAAGTTTTGTTGCGGTTCCTCCGCATACTGCACAATTCATTTTAACATCCGCTCCTAAAAATTTTCTCCCACCTAATAGGAAACGCTTTTCTAAATTTAAATTTTACTGCTCCTTAAACCATTCAGGGTTAAAATTCGCTTTTGTTTTTTTCCCTTCGCCGTAATTTCCTGTTGTCTGCATTTCCTTTTTCATTTTTTTTAATAGTGAACCAGAAAAGAAAATAAGTATTATTCCAATTACCAGTAAAAATGAAAATCCTCCGCTTATGAGCATAATGAATCCAATAAGTATTAACATAATTATCATGAAATTTTTTTGTATGCTTTTGTATGGCTGTCTGTATGCTTCCCATAGGGCTACTGTTTCAACTCTGGATTCTTCTTTGTTAAGGCTGATAATTTTTCCATCTAACTGACTCATTCCGCCGTTTCCTGCATCCTTGTAATATGAATCCGGGTCTGAGTTGTAATCGGAGTTGTTTGCCTGAAAATTTTTTGACGGTCTGTATTTGGTTTCGTATGACATTTCACCGAAAAAACCTGAAAGCCAACCCATTGAATCACTTCACAGGATTCAATAATTTGGAAAGTGATTTGTTTTCATTGCAGCATTTTATTGCTTCAGCAAGTAACGACGCCACTGAAACTACTTTTACCTTTGAAATTTTTTCTTTTTGAGGTATGCTGTTTGTGACAATTATTTCCTTGAATTTGCTTGCCTTGAGTCTTTCAATTGCAGATCCGGCAAAAACCGCATGGCTTGCCATTGCATAAACCTCCTTTGCGCCCCTTTCCATTACCGCATCCGCCGCATTGCAGATTGTTCCCGCTGTATTTATTTCATCATCAACTATTATCGCAATTTTTCCCTCAACTTCACCTATAAGGTGCATTACTTCGCTCACATTGGGTCTTGGTCTTCTTTTGTCCACTATTGCAAGGCTGGCTCCAAGCCTTTTTGCAAATGCCCTTGCCCTTCTTGATGAACCAACATCAGGGGAAACAACAACAAGATTCTTGAGGCCTTTTTTCAGGAAGTGTTTTACAAGTGATCCTGATGCGTACAAAAAGTCCGCGTTAATATCAAAGAAACCCTGAACCTGATCCGAGTGCAAATCCATTATTATTACCGCATCTGCTCCTGCCGCATCAAGAAGTTTTGCAACAAGCTTTGCTGTAATGGGTTCCCTGTCATTCGCTTTCCTGTCCTGTTTTGCATAGCCAAAATAAGGTATTATGCAGGTTATTTTCTCCGCAGCGGCTCTTTTTGCGGCATCAATCATTATAAGCAGCTCCATCAAATTGTCATTTACCGGATCGCATGTGCTTTGAAGCAGGTAAACTTCTTTTCCGCGAACACTTTCAAGGTAATTCGCATATGTTTCGCCGTCGGCAAACTTTTTCAGTTCAATTTTACCGAGTTTTATTTTAAGGTGCTCCGCCATTTCTTTGGCGAGTTCGGGGTTACTGTTTCCTGCAAAAAAAGCGAGTTTTTTCATAATTGATTCCTGATATATATTATGTTTACTATTTTTATATATTAGTGGGAATTACCAAGGATTACCTTTTTTTAGTTTTTTTTTCAAATTCACGTGTTTTAAACATTTTCCTTCTGAATTAAATGCATGAAGCTTACTGCGCAGAATATTGTAAAAAAGCACCTTTTCCTTTCCCTTTCCAATGTGCTTGTGCCAGGCCTAGGGTTAAAGGAAGTTTCAAAGGAAAAAGCGCATGCTTTGCTTAAATTCCTTTCAGGCATTGAAAAGAGTGGGTTTATTTCAATTTACCTTGTTTCAGGAATGCCCCGTGAAAACGCCGAAAAAGCAATCACTGATTCAGGCATTGGAAAATTTTTCAAAAAAGAAAATATTTTCCTGCTTTCAAAGGACTATTTGGATTCAAAGGATGAACTGGATAGGGCAAGGCATGAAAAGAATGTGAAAGATGACCCTGATTTTGTGGATGAATATTTCAAGCAGCATGTTTTCATGGATTTCATTTCATTAGGGAAATGCATTCCTGAAGAAATGGCTTTTGTCGGAAATGACATCTGGTTTGATGCGTTTTACACTACCCGTTTTTCCAAAATAGATTTTTTCATTGTAAAGGAGGCGCTTTGTGAAAGAAACAGGTTAATGCCTGCCGATATTAAAGGCTTGAATTATGTTTCCCTTTCTGAAGCTGACTTCAGGAAAATCATCGTTGGAAAATTCCCATCCCCTGATTTGCAGCCGCTTGAGAATTATGTTTTCAATAAACTCAAGCTTGAACTGTTTCAGGGCACACAGATAGAGAACATGGTGAACAAGAGTGTTTTATCTAAAGGGAATAGCAATAAATAATGTTTCCTCTAATTTATTTTCATGGCTAAAATAATTTCTCTTAAAGCAAGACAGGTTTTTGATTCAAGGGCAAATCCCACAATAGAGGCTGAATTATCCTCTTCAAAAGGCACTTTTGTTTCCATTGTGCCGAGCGGCGCCTCAACTGGAACACACGAAGCCCTTGAACTCAGGGATGGCGCAAAAGCGTTTTCCGGTAAAGGTGTCATGAAGGCTGTTTCAAACGCAAATTCAATTATCGCAAAATCAATTTCAGGAAAGTCATTTTCCACGCAAAAAGAATTCGATGATTTTCTAATTTCTTTGGACGCTACTCCGAATAAATCAAAGTTAGGTGCCAATGCAATCCTAGGGGCTTCGCTTTCTTTTGCAAGGGCGCTTGCGGCAGAGCAAGATTTGCCTCTTTATGCTTCGCTTGCAAAAAGCGCAGGCAATTCAAAATTCATTCTTCCTGTGCCGCAGCTTAATGTGCTAAATGGCGGAAAGCATGCGGGCAAAGAGCATGATATTCAGGAGCACATGTTTTTCCCAAGCGGCTTCAGCTCATTTTCAGAGGCTTTGCAGGGTGGAATCGAATCCTATCATGTTTTGAAAAAAATGCTGAAAAAAAAGTTCGGTGCAACCGCAACGCTTCTAGGAGATGAAGGTGGTTTTGTGCCTCCGATGGAAAGCGTCCATAATCGCCTTGAACTGATGCTTGCCGCAATAGAGGAAGCAGGTTATAAGGATAAAATAAAAATCGCTCTTGATTCTGCAAGCTCAGAATTTTTTGAAAATGGAAATTATTTCATTGGTGACAAAAAGTTTTCTTCAGGCGAGCTGATTGACTTTTATGGTGAGCTTGCATCAACCTATGATATTGTTTCAATAGAGGATGGATTTGCTGAGGATGACTGGGATGGCTGGGTTGAGCAGAATAAAAAGCTCGGTTCAAAAATTCAGTTGGTTGGCGATGATCTTCTTGTGACAAATGTTGAACGAATCAAAAAAGGCATAGAACTTGGTACCTGCAATTCCCTTTTATTAAAGGTGAATCAAATTGGCACAGTAACAGAATCAATTGACGCTTCTTTGCTTGCAACAAAGAATGATTGGACGGTTGTTGTTTCCCATAGATCCGGTGAAACAGAGGATTCGTTCATTGCT
>PCWY01000005.1 GCA_002762975.1 Candidatus Diapherotrites archaeon CG11_big_fil_rev_8_21_14_0_20_37_9
TCGGACGCAAAATAAAGGTCTGGCTCTTCATATTTCAAACCACAATTCTACACCGCCTTTATTTAACTAACCTATAAATACTACTTTCTCGTTATTTTTGTTCATGGATATTGAATCAAAAATTCTTTTTACTCCTAAAGATATGAAACCTTCTAAAAGTTTTTTGCGAATGAGAGGTGTTTTCAATCCTGGCGGAATAAGGCTTCCAAATAAAAAAATTCTTCTTTTTGCAAGGGTTGCTGAAACTCCTAAACATGATGAAAAAATTTTCATTGCTCCGAGGTTTTCAGGAGAAAAAGAATTGAAGTGGTCTGTAGAACGCCTCAATAGGAAAAAAATGAATATTCATGCGGATTATGCTTTTACTGATTTTAAAATTTATAGGTTGCCTACAATTTCTCATTTAAGAAAAGTATGGATTGATAAAGATGGGTTTGAAATTGATAAAATAAGTCAGTCTCCAGATTTTTTTGGTTTGAAAGAGGATGGTGATTTTGGTGTTGAAGATCCAAGGATAATGCATCTGAAAAAAGAAAATAAATATGTAATGACTTATGTTTCTGTTTCAATGCACAGTGGGGTTTCAACTTCGCTTGCAACATCAAAAAATTTTAATACTTGGAAAAGGGAAGGCATAATTTTCCCACAGCAGAACAAGGATGTGGTAATTTTTCCTGAAAAAATTAATGGAGAATATGTTGCATTAAATAGGCCTGAAGGCACAATGATTTTTGACAAACCACATATTTGGATTTCTTATTCAAAGGATTTAATTTATTGGGGAAAACACAAACCATTAATTCATCCTCGCAGTACAGGGTGGGATACAGTTAGAATAGGTCCTGGCACAATACCAATCAAGACTGCTGAAGGGTGGCTTGAGTTCTATCATGGTGTAAGACTAAAAAATCCGGCTGATAGCGATTCCGCAAAGATTTATTCTGCTGGAGCAATTTTGTTTGATTTGAAAAATCCTGAAAAAATTATTGCAAGAACATCTCCAAAGAAACCCTTATTCGGTTCTGATCTTGACTCTGAAAAGAAAGGTTTCCTTAATCAAGTGGTGTTTCCGACTGCGGCAATTCCTTCTTTGGATAAAAAAAGTTTGCTGATTTACAGCGGCGGTGCTGACTCATCCATTACTGTAAGAAAAGTTTTGGTTAAAGATGTGCTAAACTCGTTCGGGTAAAAGTTATTATTGTTGGATGACTAAATATATGTAGTGGGGTTTAATGAAGTCGAAGATTCTGTTTCTTTCAACTTATCCTCCCAGAGAATGTGGGATTGCTACTTTTACCAGAGATTTGAGTGACTCAATGCAAAAAAAGTTTGGCAATCATATCCAGCCAGCAATTATTTCAATGGAAGAAAGCCCATCAAGCTTGCGTGTTTATGCAAAAAAAGTTTTCCAGCATATAACTGAATCTGATTTGGAAAGTTATGTTGCTGCAGCTAAAAAAATAAATTCAATGAAAAATGCGGAAGTTGTCAATATTCAGCATGAATTTGGTATTTTTGGAGGGGATTATGGAAGTAATTTGATTTCATTTATGGGTTGTCTTGAAAAGCCAATTGTAACGACCTTTCACACGGTTCTTGAGAACCCTGATGATGAAATGAAGCATGTTGTAAAGGAAATAGATGCAAAAAGCAGGAGTTTGGTTGTAATGACCCAGATTGCAAAGGATATTCTTGTAAAAGATTTTGAAATTGCTCCTGAAAAGATTCTTGTAATTCCTCACGGGGTACCTAATGTTTCATTTGGTGGCAGTAATGAATTGCTAAAAAGAAAATTTGGTTTGCAGGGGAAAAAAATTCTTCTTACTTTTGGTTTGCTCAGCAGGGGGAAAGCAATTGAATATGTAATCAAAGCGCTCCCGAAAATAATTAAAGAAAATCCTAGTGCTGTTTTTGTTTTGGTTGGGGAAACGCACCCTAAGGTAAGGAAAGAAGAAGGCGAATCTTATAGAAATGAGTTGAGGGTGCTTTCAAAGGAACTTGGGGTAGAGGAGTCAGTAAAATTTTTGGATGAATATCTTTCGCTTGATAAACTAATCGAATGTCTGAAACTGGCTGATGTTTATCTTGCTCCCTCGCGTGACAGGCGCCAGATTTGCAGCGGAACCGTGAGCTATGCGCTTGCTGCTGGTAAGGCTATAGTGTCATCTCCGAATAAGTATAATAAGGAGGTTCTTTTGGAAAACCGAGGAATAATGCTTTCCAAGAATGATTCGAATTTTTTTGCAAACAAAGTGAATTTCCTTTTGGCTAATCCATCCAAGAAAAAAGAATTTGAGCGCAATGCTTTTTCTTATAGTAGAAAAATGACTTGGCAAAATGTAGGTACACAGTATTACACTGCCTTTTCAAAACTTTCCAAAATTGATAAGTATCATAGCAGGTTACCGAGAATAAATTTCAGACATTTTTACAATCTTTCTGATGATTTTGGTGTAATGCAATTTTCAGATTATTCTACTCCTTTAAGGGAAAGTGGTTATACTCTTGATGATAATGCAAGGGCGCTTTCGGTTGCAGTAAAAGCATATTCTATGTTTTCATCTTCACGCATGTTAAGGGCTGCAGATACTTACCTTTCTTTTTTAGAAAGAGCTCAGGTTGAAAGCGGGCATTTCCATAATGTTTATTCTGAAAACAGGAATCCAATAGATGATGTCGGAAGCGAGGATAGTTTTGGCAGGGCTGTACATTCACTTGGAAATTTGGTTAACAGTTCAATGCCCGATTCATTCAAGGCAAGAGCCAGAGTTGTGCTTGAAAAAACAATTAACGGTGAGACAACTGTTCTTTCTCCAAGGGCACAGGCAAATTCTTTGATTGGTTTGGTAAGAGCAAAATCTATTGTTGATTTTTCTACTTCTAAAATAGGGTCCTTAATTGATTCACTTATATCAAAATTTGACACTCATAATGAGGAAAAATGGGCTTGGTTTGAAAATTACCTTACTTATGGAAATTTCATTATTCCTGAAGCCCTTATTGTGGCAAGCGCGCATGATGAATCAGGTAGGGCATCAGAAGTTGCAATGAGCTCAATGGATTTTCTCACTAAAACTCATTTTATTAATGGTAAATTGGTTCCTATTGGTCAGGATGGCTGGTTTGTAAAGGATGAGGAACGCGCTTATTATGACCAGCAACCTATTGAAGCAGCAGGAATGACAAGTGCTTACTTGAAAGCGTATTCTGTTACCAATAATGCAGATTATCTGCAAAAAGCAAAGGATTCCTTTGAATGGTTTTTGGGAAGAAATTCAATCAATCAGATGGTTTATGATGATTCAACAGGAGGGTGCTTTGATGGCATAACTAGAAATGGTGTGAATTTAAATCAGGGCGCGGAATCAACTATTTGTTATCTTAATGCAAGGCTTTCAATGCAGAACTGCTGGAACAATTCAATCTAAACGAATTTTCCTGCTGCTTTGTCAACTATAAATATGGCGTTCCTGTGTTTTTGAAGAATTGATGCAGGCACGCTTTCCGTTGCTTTTTCTTTTGTGGCTTTTTTTACTGCAATTGCTTTACTTTTTCCTGTTGCCGTTACAATTATTTTTTTTGATTCAACTATTGTTTTTAATCCAAGCGTAATCGCTTCTTTAGGGATTTTTCCTGATAATTCTTTTTTATTTGATTTTATCGTTGTTTTGGTGAGTTTTGCAATATGTATTTTTGATTCAAATCCTGTTCCAGGCTCATTGAATGCAAGGTGCCCATTTTTTCCGATTCCAAGAAGCATAAGATCAATGCTATGTGAATGTATAAATTTTTCAATTTTCTTTTTTTGCTCCAACCAATTCGTTTCAGAATCAAACATTATTATTCTGTTTTTTTTGAAATTTACTTTTGAAAGCAGATTATTTTTGAAATATTCTTTAAATGTATTGGATTTTTTTGTATTCAGATATTCATCAAGTTCAAGGAAATAAGCTTCTGAAAAATCAATTTTTCCTGCACGGTATTGTTTTGCAATTTCTTTGTAAACCCCAATAGGTGTATGTCCTGAGGCAAGTGCAAGAACAGAATTTTTTTTCATTTTAAGCTGGCATTTAAGGTTTTGCACAATTTCCATTTCAATTTGTTTCTTGTTGTTTATTTTTTTTAATTGTGCCAAATTAGTTTTTTTAAGGTGCAATTCAAGTTCCTGTATTTTCGGTTCATAATATTCTTTGCTTTGTATTTTTTTCCCTGCTATAAAGTTCCCGCAAACAAGGCAGGTTTTATTTCCCCATAATTTGGATTTTGCGTATGTAAATCCTGCCGTAAAAAAATCTCCTGCGCCTGTGCTGTTTACTGCATGAGAAGAAATTGCATTATCTTCAATTTTTTCATTTTTGGCATAATATGCTGCTCCGTGTTTTCCTTTTTTCACAACAACTTTTTTTGCTCCATTTTTAATAAGCCATTTGGCTGCGGAATCAATATTTCTTTTCTTTGTTATTTTTTCAAGTTCTGTTGTATTGGTGAAAAAAATATTTGTTTTTGGCAGTATTTTTTTAACTTCCCATTTTCCATATTCGTCATAGGTTGTATCAAAAAATATTTTTGTTTCTTTTACCTTGATTTTTTCAAGAAGTTTTTCAAACCCTTTTCTAACCTGTGGCAAATGGTAATATCCGCCGAAATAAATTATATCTTGCTTTCTAAGGCCATTGGGAAGCACATTCAGTATCGCTTTGATGCTGATGTCAAGCAAAGCGCCCTTGTTTGACATTATGCCGCGTTCTCCTGTTTTGGTCACAAAAATAACTGATGTTCCTGTGGGTTTTTTGGATGGTAAAAAAATTGTTTTCACTTTTGCTTTTTTGAGTTCTTTTTTGATAAAATCTGCAGCGGTATCTTTTCCTGTTGCACTTATCAGTGTTACATCTGCTCCAAGGTGTCCTAAAGCCATTGCGGTATTTGCTGCATTGCCTCCTATTGTTGTGTTGATTTCACCCACGCCTTTTTCAGTTCCCGGCACTGGGGTTTCATCAGTATAAAGAAAAAGATCTGTGTTCACATCGCCTATGCAGAAAATTCTTGCCATGTTATCAACCAATTGAGGTAGCTATTCTATTTATATTTTACCTTGCTTTTATTGTTTTATGGTCAAAGCGCTTGTTGTTGTGGCTCATCCGGATGATGAAACAATATGGATGGGCGGGAAGATTCTTTCCCATAAAGATTGGGATTGGACTGTGCTTTCGCTTTGTAGAAAAAATGATGCTGATAGAAATCCAAAATTTTTCAAAGTGTGTTCGTTTTTGAATGCGCATGCCTTCATGTCAGATATGGAAGATGATCACCCTGAAACTGATTTGCCTTCACTTGATGAAGTTGTAAAGCGTGTTGAGCCTGTTGTAATGGACAAAGAATTCGATATTGTTTTTACACATGCACCAAACGGAGAATATGGTCATAAGCGGCATATAGAGACAAATGCTGGTGTGATGAAAATGGTTGAAGGTGGTTTGCTGGAGACAAAAGAACTTTTTGAATTTGCTTACCTGCCTGCAGATAATCCTTTCAGAGCTATAACAAATTCTGATTGTGATGAAGTTTTCAGATTGGATAATGAAATTTTTGAGAGGAAAAGATATTTAATAAATGAAGTATATGGTTTTGATAAAAAGAGCTTTGAATATATTAGTTGTTCGGAAATTGAAACTTTTAACAGAGTGTTTTGAATGGATTCTGCTGATGATTTGCAAAAAAGCAAAGGTTCTGGTTCAGGAAAGTTCAGATCGCTTGTCCTTTACCCGTTTCCTGCAGAGCTTGATGGGGTAAGCATTCAGGGGGATTTTCTTTATCGCGGTCTAAAAGAAAATGGTTATGATGCGGTTGCGTGTGATCGCACAGCGGGGTTTGAAAAAGAGCTGCTTTACAAAGTATTCAAACCTGATTTTGCCATAGGCGTCGGATTTTGGGGTGATACGCCATCAATAATACAGGATCCAATGGATAATAATGTTCAGCCAATCCCATGGCTTAATGCAGATGGCTGGGTTGCCAATTATCATGAACTGCTTAATGAACTGCCTTTGATTTTTGTTACAAGTAATTGGGTGAAAGAAACTTATCACAGAGATGGAGTTTACAATGAAAATATTGTTCCCTTGCCTATTGGAATTGATACTCAGCGTATGTCGCCTATCCCAAAAAATGATCCTAGTGTTTTGAAGGTTAGGGAAATGTTTGGCGTTGAACCAAATGAAAAAATGATTCTTACCATAGGCGGAGATACAACCAGTAAAGGGTTTCAGGAAGTTCTAAAGGCACTTGTTTTGGTGAATGATCAGTTTCCTGATTGGAAGTATATTGGCAAATCATGGGAAGTTGGTGTTCCTGATTACCATTATCAGGCAGAGCAGGAAATTATTCTTGAAAAAAATCTGCCTGCTGACAGAATTAATTATGTTGACGGTCCACTTTCAAGGGACACAATGAGGTTGCTTTTGAGTGCTGCCGATATTTATGCTGCCCCAAGCAGAATTGAAGGTTTTGGCATGATTCAGGTTGAGGCGATGGCCTGCGGAACGCCTGTTCTTTCAATAGATGCGATGGGGCTTAAGGATACAGTTGTTCATAATGAAACTGGTTTGCTTGCAAAGGTTGGTGAAACAGTTGATTTGCAGGAGGAATGGGTTTATCCGCACATGGGTTTTGATACTCAGCATAAAATCCAGTTTGAAAAACCAAAAACGTTTGCTGTAAGGGCTGATGTTGATGACTTGGCAAAACATCTGCTAAGGCTTTTGCAGGATGATTCGCTTAGAGAGAAAATGGGTTTGAAAGGGCGTGAACATGTTGTAAAAAATTTTGATTATCACAAGGTTTCCCTTGATATGGCAAATACAATTGAAAAAAAATTCAACCTTTGATTTTAATTAATTATAAATTAGATTTTTAATGGATTTTTTCTTTTCATTACAGCTTCATATGCAAGTAAATAACCACCAGCACTCCAAGCTTGGTGCCTTCCGCCCATAGCTTTCTTTTTGATTGGGTGTATCCATTCATTAAAATCCCAAACATATTTTATTCCTAATTTGTTTGCTTCTGCAAGCGATTCAAGTGCGCTTTCAGCTTCTTTGAATCTCTTTGCTTCAACAAGCGCTGCAACATAAAACCCTCCAACAAATGGCCATATTCCTCCATTGAGATAAGAGTTCGGGTGTTTTGCGGTACATGCATTGAAGTAATCCTTCCATCCTTTGCTTTTTTTTGTAATTGGAGGGTAAATAACTTTCATAGGAAAAGGTTTTGCAATTCTTTTTTTTCCAACAAAATCAAGAATACTTTTAGCTTGTTTTTTTGTAGCCAATCCAAATACAATTGCAAGTATATTTCCAAGAGAATCAAACCATGTGCCTCTTTCCCTGTATTTTTCATGGTCTTTCCAGTGCCAAGGCATGAAATAACCGAGCTTTTCATCCCAAAGTATTTTGTTTACTTGCTTCATGTATTTTGGAATGATTTTTTTATTTCCTGCGGCAAGAATGGACGGATAATAAAGTGCTTGTGTGTTTATTGTTTGTCCGTACTTGTGCGGGAAGCAATCTTGCCAATCGCTTGTAGGTTGCTGGTCAGGCAAAAGGTCTTCGCCTGCATCCTGGTATTCAACCCAGGTAAGTGCTTTTGAGATTTTCTTTTCATGTTTTTTCCACATTGCAGAACCGAATTTTTTTTTGTAAAAATATTCTCCCAGTATAAACCACAAAGATGAATCAATTGTCGCGAAAGTCACTAATTTTCTTCCTTCAAAAATATCCACGTCATTTGGAATCTGCCCTTTTTTGCTTTGGTGTTTTGCAAGTGTATCAATGCTTGCATTGAAAACTTTTTTGAATTGCTTTGTATGTGAACTTGCTCCTATAAGAGAAATCATTGAGTCGCGTGCCCATACTGATGTGTAGCCCCATCTTCCGCCTGAAGCATAAAGACCGTTTTTTGTAGAAACGGATTCAAGCGCTTCAATTGCTTTATCTCTTGCTTCGTGAACTATTTTATTCATTCCATAATTAGGATTTTGCTGAATAAAAAGATTTACCTGCTTATGGCATTATTTTTGACAAAATAACTGAAAAAATCAATACTGCAATGATGAATGAGCCTATAGCAACTAATATGACTGGAATAAAATCGGAAATGGTTTCTGATGCCATTGCCGCTCCATGTTCGCCCTGTTCCACAATGTTGTCGGAAGTTACTTCTTTTGCTTGGTTTGCCGCATAATCAATGTCATCCGCGCTCACATCATTTGCTGCAGATTCAATGCTCCTTGCATCAACTCCGTTTAAAAGCGAAGTTATTTCATTTATCTCATTTTGGAATGCAATAAATCCTATTGCTCCTGCAATTACGGCAACAATAATTGTTGATAACAACAAGTGCTTCGCTTTCATGTTATTCTTTGTGTTTAGGTAATATTTAATTGTGACATTTAATTGCAACTTAAAGTTTCAGATGCATATCAGCAGCAAGATGGCTCATGAATGCAATGAATGCAAACACTGCATATAGTGGGTTTGCGAGTGCAAGCGGCAAAGCCGCGGCAATTCCAAACCTTATTGTGTGAGTAATTCCTCTATGCCTTAAAAATTTTGTTACAAAAAGTAATGCGACAAGAAATCCTGCCACCATTAGGAGTTCTTCTTTTTTAGAATAAAAATAACCTGCAATTGCAACAACGGTTGCTCCGAGAAAAAGGATTTCTACAACTTGGCTTATTTTACTCATGTCATGGTCAATATCAGGAAGCAAGGCATACGGTATTGTTATTATTGCGCCAATTGCTATTGTGAGAACTTCTAGATGATAACCGAAAAAAATCGAAGAAAAAATAAACGCTGCGTAAAGCACAAGTCCAAATGCAAGATGCGAAGGCCAGTTCATTAATACCTTTAATATCTGAACCTAACTTTTTTTAACTGAAGATGAAACTCAGTACAAATAGGGTTGCGAATGTTATTGGAAACAGGAAAAACAATTAAACCAATTAAAATTTGAATTTTACTTTGCACCATGCACAATTTCAATAACATCCCTGTGCTTCAATTCGTGTTCTTTTCCAACCATAAGTTTTTTTCTCACATCAATTGCTTTGATGAATCTTTCCCCAAAATCAGTATGGAGTTTGAATGCAAAATCAACTGCTGTTGAACCAGGAGGCATGAGAAAACAATCCGGCATTGTTCTTCCTTGGCTATCCACGAATCCTTTTGTAGACCCCGGAAAAATTGCAATATATCCAAGAACCTCAAAAACTGCTTTTTCAAGTACTTCCTGAATCCCTGTTGAACCGAAAGGTCCAAGCACATTATCCTTAATATAATCAATCCCTTTCTGTTGCTTTTCATTAAGTTCTTTTTTCACTTCAAATGAATTTGCACCAGGAACGTAATCTATTGCCCTGTCTTTATCTGCTTTTTTCAATGTAAGCTCAGATATTCCCGAGCATGGAATCACAAATGTTTTTGGAAATTTTTCCCTGAGCTTTTTCACATTGTCTTTTGCTGTTGGCAGATCCATTTTGTTTGCAGCAACAATAATTGGTTTTGATCTTTTTCTTATGTTGCTTGCAAATTCGATTTTTTCTTTTTCACTCCATTCTTTGAGTTTTTTTCCGTCAAGCCCAAGTTCCTGTATTGCTTTTTCTATTTGATGGTGCTTTGCGCTTATGCCTGAAAGGTTTTGTGTAAGTGCTTCAAGCATTTTTGTTTTTGATTCGTAAGGAACACGGGCAATCTTATCCCAGTTTTTATTTACAATACCCAAAAACCAAAGGTTAATTTCCTCTTCAAGGAAAGCGACATCCTTTGCAGGGTCATGCGATCCTGCAGGAACAGCTTCGCCTTTTTCATTGGTTGAACCTGAAGCATCAATCACGTGTACAAGTACATCTGCCCTTGAAAGATCATTCAAAAATTGGTTACCCATTCCTTTGCCCTCATGTGCTCCAGGAACAAGACCTGCAACATCAATCATTTCAACTCCGACAAATCTATAATCGCCCTTCATATATCCATTGCGTGGCGTTGCAATAACTCCAAATTCTTTATCGACTCTTTTTACTCTCACAAATCCAACGGCTTTATTTGCCTCAATTGTGGTGAATGGATAACTGGCCATCGGCACATCTTGCATTGTTGCGGCATTGAAAAATGTGCTTTTTCCCGCACTTGGCTTTCCTACAACTCCTATTAGCATTACATATGTGGGTTTGGAAAGCCTTAAATAGCTTGATTTCTATACTATTTTTACATGGGTCTTTTGGATACTTTTTTAGGTAAAAAGAAAACAACTCAGGAATTACTCGATGAAAAAAGAGCCGAAGAAACACAGAAAGAGCTTGCCTCTTCAAGTGAATACGCAGTTGTGGAAATTCAGGATGTTTACAGTATAAGGGGTGTTGGAGTAATTCCTGTTGGGAAGGTTATTGAAGGGGTTCTTGTTCCAGGTTTTAAGGCAAAAGTGGGTTTGAAATTTGCCACTGTAAAAACTATTGAGGCACATCATGAGCAACTTAGAGCGGCTGGTCCAGGTGAAAGCATTGGGTTTGCTGTTGATGGGGTTGACAAAAGCGATCTTAAAGCAGGGATGAAAATCAGGTTTGAAAAAGTTGGAAATATTTAAGGGGTTATTATGGGCTTGCTTGATAAACTCACCGGAAAAAAAGAAGAACCAAAAAAACCAAAAACCGAGGAAGAATTATTTGGTAAGTATAAGGAAGCCTGTGCAATGTGCGGTGGCTCTGGTACTGACAAAAAATGGGCTGGGCAATACTGGCACAAGAAATGCCTTCGCGGCGCGAAGAAAGGTGCCAAAAAAATGCTTTAACAGCAATCATCCTTTTTTCCAATTGCTGATTTAAAGAACCCTGCAATAAACCCAAGTGTTGCTCCAAGCTCAGCAAGATTTGCATTCGCAATTCCAAGTTGTGCAAATCCCCTTACAACCATATCTCCAAGTATTGGTATGTGCTGGAGTATCCATCCTGTTATGGCGCCTATAAGTGCACCGAAGCTTGCAAAAAGAAATATTCCAATTATTCCTATAAGCACGGCAATTATTCCGATAACGCCTCCTATTATTCCGCCTGTTATTCCTGCTGAAAATATGCTCATTTTTTCCCTCCTTTATCCGCTCTTCCGTAAGCATCATCATATCTTACAATGTCATTTTCATCAAAATTCCCATACGCTATTTCCAAAAACCTAGCTTCCTTGGCTTTCATTGTTTTTGAAGCCATTATTCTATGCTTTGCCTTTTTTGGCACATTTATTGTTTCGCCTTTTTTTAGTTTGATTTTTTTATTGCCAACAACAGCTGTAAGACCATCATCCAAAGCAACCCAGAATTCTTTCCTGTTTTTGTGGCTTTGAAGCGAAAGAATTCCTCCCTTTTTAACCGTAATTATTTTTACAGTAACCTTCTCATTCAATGCATATTGGTCAAATTTTCCCCATGGTTTCAGGGTGGTTTTAATCATGTTAGAATTATGTTAATAACATTTAAATATTCTTTCAAGCATGAGTTTGTTGGTTAAGATGCTTAAAGCAAAAGAATTATTCGAAGTTTTTTCAGGAAAGAATGATTTGAGGCCTTTACTGTCCCATAGACTTTCCATAAAAGACGGTCTAATAACTTATGCAGTAGTTTTCCTTATTGTTTCTATTTTATTTTCAATTGAATCATTAGTGGGAAAACTCATTTTTGGATTATTGGGGACACAGGACATTACTGCACTTTTGATTGAACTTCTTATTGTGGCTGTTGTGTGCATCGTACTAACCCCAATTATGCTTGTTACTACAATGGTTTGTACTTATCTTTGGGGCGCATTTCACTTTTTCCTTGCGGGCCTTTACTCGAAAGGGCATCAGTTAAATGAGTTCAATGCGAATGTATTCGGCTTATTTTCGGCAACATTTTTTGTAGGCGGCCTTATTGCATTAATCCCTGTTATAGGCTGGATTGCATTTTTGCTTGTGAAAATTTATACTGCATTTTTAATGTTTAAATTAGTGAGAAATCATTTCAACCTTAATAGCACACATACTCTTATTGTTGTTCTTGTTCCATTGAATATTGTTTTGTTGTTTTTACTGGTTATTTCATTTGTGGTTTCAGGAATCCTCGTTGGCCCGATTTTCATTTAACAACCGTTTCGTCGGTTGGGTGCGATGTCCAATGCAAGCATTGGTCTGGCTCACTTCGTTCGCTAAATTTATTTCAAAATCTTTTTGGTCCACTTAGGTATTTTTTCAATAAAATCAGATGCAATAAAACCAAATCCTTTTTCTTTCAAAAGCTCATCGCCTATTTTTCCGTTCACAAATGCCGCCTTTTTTGCAGCATCAAATAATTCCATTCCAAGAGAAACATAAGCGCTGCAAAGTCCTGCAAGCACATCGCCTGTGCCGCCAACAGTCATTCCAGAATTTCCTGTTTTATTAAGCGCAATTTTTTTTCCATTAGAAATAATATCAATATGTCCTTTAAGGAGAATATTGCAATTGTGTTTTTTTGCCGTTTCCAGAACAATTTTCTTTTTTTCAGCTAAATTTTTTTCTGTGATTTTTTCTTCTGAAAAAATTTCAAATTCCATTTCGTGAGGTGTTAGTATGGTTGCTCCGTTGAATTTCATTCCCGCGCATGCCTTTATAGCATCAGCATCAATGACTATTGGCTTTTTGCATTTTTTGACAAATTCTTTTGCAAAAGCAAGCGTTTCTTTTTTTCTTCCCAAACCAGGGCCTATGAGAACAACATCATTTGTTTCTGAAAGTTCAATTGCAGCAAGAACATTTTTGTTGGAAAACTTTTGATCTTTAAATTTTTTAACAATCAAATCAGGTGCAAAAGAATTAATTACAAAACCTGGTTTTTCAGGTGCAAAAACAGTTACTAAATCTATTCCGCTTCTCATGCATGCAAGTGCGGACATTGCCGCAAGTGCAGGCGCGCCCACAAGATCATCAGAGCCGCCAATTATCAGTACTTTGCCGTTTTCTCCTTTATGTGATAGTTTGCTTCTTTTATGCATATATACTATTTATTTTGCTTGATTTTAAATGTTGGCATAACTGATTTATAGTAGTGCTTATAATATTGTTTTATGGCAATAAGAAAAATAGAGGCTATGATCAGGTTAAACAGGCAACTTGAAACCAGAAGAAGGGGCAAAGGCGCAAACCCTATTTCATTTAGTAATTTACAACAAAATATAAGACGCAAAGTCAGTGCTGCGAGAAATGTACTTAATGCCCTTGAAATCAGAAAAGCAGGGCTTCAGCATACTAACGAAAATGAAAGATTGATTGATGGATTAGATAAAGAAATACAAGCCGCAAAAAAGGATTTTATTAGGGCAATGGAAGAAAATGTTATTTTGAAAAGGGAAAATAGTGAGCGGCTTGTCCGAGACCAGAAATTTGGGCTAATATATAATTATGAGGCGTTTAAGGAGCTTGCATTTGATATAATAAGGAAATCAAAAGAAAGAAAAACAGGGATAAGCTTTGGAATGCTGGATATTGATGATTTCAAAAAATTTAACAATCGATTTAATTACGCTACAGGGGACGAAGTGATAAAAGCAATAGTAAAATCAGCTGCTCTCAGGATGGAACAAAAAGGCGTGGTAATAGGCAAGTTTGGAGGGGACGAGTATTTTTTTGTCGGCAATGTTCCTGAAAAAGATCTTATTAATGCAATGGAATTTGTTCGAAGCGAAGTATCTAAAGCACTTGCTTCTCCCCCTAATACCGTAAAAGAAGAGCATAGGAATCTGTGGCATGCTCTTACACTGAGTGGAGGCGTACACTCAATAACTAACCCTTCTTTGCTTGAATCAATGCGTTCAAATATTCTTTTTGGTGTATTAAAAGATGCTTCAAATGAAGCTCTTCATCATGCAAAACAGAAAAAAAATACGATTTCAATTTATTCTTCAAAAACAATGGGGCCAAGAACTGTTGCGAATGCAATAAGAAAAGTCAGGCGCCTGAGGCGGGAGCGTTTTAAACAACCAGGTCTGCGCAGAGTGCGTACAAGGCCAATTAAAAAAAAGACTAATTGATTTTTTTTATTTCTTTTTTTAATAATTCGGAAATTTCCTTTCCTGAAACTTTTCCTTTTAGCTCTTTCATTGCATCGCCCATTAATGGACCGACTGCCCTTTCACCCGTTTGCTTTACAAGGGTAGAATTTTTTTTCACTACCTCAGAAATTATTTTTTGCACTTCGTCCTGTGATGCTGTGCCGCCTCCATTTTTTGAAATTATTTCTTCAATTCCAGTGACTGGATTTTTGCTTTTTTCAATTATACAATCTATAAGAATTTCTTTTGGTAATTTTCCTGAATTTGATGCATCAATTATTTCTTCAATTTCCTTTTCGCCTAAATTGTCTGTCAATGCACCTTTTCTTTTTGCATCAGTCATTGCTTCAAGTAAAATTAGTGCTGTTTTTTTTGCATCAGCTCCACTTTTAACTTTCATTTCAAAAAGTCTTGCAAAATTATTGAGTTTCATTTCATTGGAAAGTTTTTCATTTAAACCCCATTTGGTATAAAGTGCTTCCCTTTCCTTTACTGTTAAAGGAAGAGTTTTTTTAATAGAATCAATGTCTTTTTTTTCAATTTTTATTGTATTTAAATCGGTTTCAGGGTACATTCTTGCCGCTCCAGGTAATGGCCTCAGGTATTCTGTGTTGCCTCCTTCAAGAGCGCCTCTTGTTTCTTCAGGTACTCCTTTTAGGCACTGAATTGTTCTTTCATAAACTGCTTCAAGTCCCATTTTTGCTTTTTCTTCATTTCCTGTGATAATTACAAATGCATCTTCTTTTGCGCAATCAAGTGATTTTTTAACTTCTTGAACTTCTTTTTCAGAAATTCCATATTTTGGTAGTTCATCGCTGTGGAAAATTCCTTTTAATCCTGTTTTTGTTTTAACATAATTTGCAAATTCAGTTCCTATTCTGCGCCCAGGTTGTATTTCTTCTCCAATAATTCCTGCAAATTTTTCAAGTTTCAATGCAATAATTTTTTCCTTTTTTTCAATTGCATTTTTAATTATTTTTGCTTCAGTTTCTGAAAAAATTTCCGCAACATCAATTGTCTTGTTTTTCAAATCCTTTTCTGAAAGATTTCTGCTTTTTAATTTTTCGCGTACTTCAATTAATTTAACCTGTCTGTGCACTTCTCTTTTCACATATTCATCAATTATCTCAAGTTCCTGAACTCCTTTGATTTCTATTCTCGCGCCTTCTTTAATCGAAACATTCAAATCCTGTCTGATTGTTCCAAGGCCTCGCTTTACTTTTCCCGTTCTCCTGAAAATTTCTCCTATTGCACGCGCCGCCTGCTTTGCTTCTTCCGGGTTTTCAATTCCTGGCTCTGTTGCAAGCTCAATTAAAGGAATCCCAAGACGATCAAGTCTGTAGGTAATGTATTCGTTTGTTCTCTCAATTGGTCTTGCAGAATCCTCTTCAAGAGCCATTGTCTGAATACCCAACTCTTTTTCCTTTAGTTTTATTTTTCCACCTGTTGAAACAAGCATTGTTCTCTGAAAACCTGACGTGTTTGAGCCATCAATCACCATTTTTCTCATTACAAAAATTTCATCAATTATTGAACTTTGTGTCATTAATGAAATTTCAAGAATTGTTTTCAATGCATCCTGATCAACAGGCTGAGGAGGCTCTTCATCAAGTTCTATTAAAGAAATTGTGTCATTATACCCTTCATAAATGTAATAAAGCCCTTTCCTGAATGCCTCAAGAGCAACCTTGTCAAATTCACCTAATTCAGAAACAACCGGCCTTAATGTTCTTTTAACCTTGTAATCCGGTTTATCTTCTCTTAGCAAGGAAGGGGTTCTTGAGAACAATTTTCCTGTATCAAGTTGCTGGTGTACTTCCAAGCCGCATTTGAAACCCAGTGCTTTGTAATCAAAATCCATTATAATCACAATAATTCAGTATCAAAGGCTTTAAAGCAATTCACTCCTTTCCCTTTAACCTGAAAACCTTGTTCCTGCCAATCCAGTAAAAATCGATTTCTTCACCCATTTTCTCCATATATCTGGAAACTGTGCTTTTATCCAAACCGGTTTTTCTGGATATTTCACGAACCCACAAGCCGGATTGGGTTTCTTTTAGGGCTTTTTTGATTTTGTCTTGTTTGTCTTTTTTCAAAGCCATAAAAAATATTGAGACGTTTGTCTTAAATATGTTTTTGTTTTTTTCATAAACTGCATATGTTGGATGAATTAAGGTGAACAATTACAATTAATTGCCAATCCGATAAATTCCATTTTTTGTAACTTTATAAACATGGTTGCCGATAAGCATCGTTGTTCCGATTGGATGCCAGTTTAATGCGTGCATTGCTCTTCCATGTTCTTCTCGGTTTAAGCTAGTATTTGATTTATTTTTTATTGGTGCTTTTTTATCTTCTTTGGGCCAGCGATATGAGCCGCTTTGATTTTGTGCTCTGCCGTATATAGCATTCCTTTGTCCCGGCTTTGGGTCATTAGATCTTTTTTTCCCGGCGGCATTTTAATCACTCAACAAAATTTTCTTCATATTTGCTTATTTTTGTTATTTCTCCACGGAGATTTTCAGAAAGCATTTTTTTTGCTTTTTCTGTAGAATAATTTCCGAGTAACCATGAAAGTTTTATATATGCAGTTTCTGCAATCATATCTTCACAGTAAATTGCACCCGTAGCTGAAACTTTTCTTAAATTAGTGTAAACGCTTGGATTAACTCTGCCAAAAATACATTGGGATGTTATTCCAACAACAATGCCTGAATCAATTAACTCTTTAATTCCTTTTACAAAAGCATCATTTTCAAAAATAGGGGTGTGCCCTAATCCGGTTCCTTCAATTATTAGCCCAGAGTATTTTTCTTTTTTGAAGAATATTAATTGTTTCAGATTAATTCCAGGATATGTTTTAAGTATTCCGACTTTCTCGTCAAATTTGTTTTTAATTATAAGTTCTGGTTCTTTTTTTGAATAATTTTTTTGCAAATATTTTATTTCTTTTGTTTTATAATCTATAGTTGCAATAGGCGTATCATTGATTGCTTTGAATGCGTCCCTTCTTGTTGTATGCATTTTTCTTGTTTTTGGCCCTGGCAAAATACTACAACTAGAATCTGCAGATGAGGTATGCAAACAAACACCAATTCCGCCGAAATCAGTTTTTGTAATGAATTCTGCGGCACAAATAAGGTTCATGCCCGCATCACTTGAACCTCTATCAGAACTTCTTTGTGCGCCAACAATAATTATAGGTACTGGGCTTTTTTCTACTGCAAATGATAATGCAGCAGCACTGTACCCTAATGTATCAGTTCCATGGCCAATAATGATTCCATCTGTTCCACTTTCGACTGCTTTTTTAATCCCTTTAAGCATTAATCCGTAATGGCCTAAATTCATATCTTCAGACATTATATTTGATACAAATTGTGAATCAATATTAGCTATTTTAGTTATCTCGGGAATCATTGCTATAAGATCTTCTGCAGTAAATGAAGCAATTACTCCCCCTGTTTTGTAATCTACTCTCGAAGCTATTGTTCCGCCTGTGTGCAGAATGGTTATTTTTGGCAGTGCTGGGGTTTTTTCAATTTTTGTTGATTTGCCTTTTGAAACTTTTTTGCTTCCTTCAAGCTTTTCGATTGAAATTTTTTCATCGATGGTTATTCCTACATTGTAACCTGACCCTAGTTTTAATGCAAGAGTGTTTTCATTGCTGTTTGGAATTATGTTTCCAATAAATTCCCGCCCTTTGCTTTTTACTTTAACCAATTGACCTTCTTCTAGATTGTGCTTTTTCAGGAATTCTTTTAAGTTCACTTTTAAATCACCTGTATTTTGGAATTCGGGTCTTCTGAGTTTATTTCTCCAACATAGTTTGTTTGCATCATTTTTTTGATTTCAGCGTATTTATTTGTCTGTCCAAGAACCCACATTAATTTTATTTGTGCAGTTGTTGTAAGCATATCATATAATGGTATTATTTTGAAATTTTCAAATCTGTTTCCTATTTCTCCGGCGTATATTTTTTTCATAAAACTTCCTGTAGGGCAATCAGATGTAACAACAACAGGGACGCTTTTTTTATTAGCATATTTTATTGCATCAACAAAATTTGGGTGAATTGGCAAATTTCCAACTCCATAACCTTCAAGTACAATTCCTTTTGTTCCTGTGTCAATAAGATTTTTTATTATTTTGTCTTGGAACCCGGGGTGCATTTTTAGCATTACTACTTCAGATTCGAGGTTATTGAATAATTTTGTTTTTTTCTTGCCTTTTTTCTTGTATGGGTTGGTAAGTTTTATGAATTGTTCTATAATTCCAAGCGGTTTCGAATTTGAAGTATCAAATGCACGATATTCTGATGCGTTTATTCTTTTTGCTTTGCAAGCTCTGATAATTTTTCCATTACATAGAACTACTGTTTCTGCTAAATCGGATTTTCCTGCAAGTATTACTGATTCTCTAAGAAGTCTTCGTGCATCGGTATTTTTTTGAGTCGGATCGGCTATTGAACCCACAAATACAATCGGGATTGGCATATCCTGTAGCATGAAGGACATTGCAGTTGCCATGTAAAGCATTGTGTTTGTTCCGCTTGTGATTACTATCCCATCATAATTGTTTCTTTGGTAATAAATTGTGTTTGCAAGTGTGAGCCAGTGTTTTAATGTAAATCCTGTACTATCTCCTCTGAAAATATTTGTGGTATCTACTTCAAAGTCGGATTTAATGTCTGAAATGAGATTGAGCATTTCTGATTGAGTGATAATTCCGCATTCAAGTTTATTATCGGTTAATTTTGCGCTCATTGTTCCGCCGGTTCCGATTATTAGTACTTTTGATTTTTTTTTCATTTTTTTTCACCAATATTTTTTTCAAAAATAATTGATCCTACTCCATTGCCCCTATCATTGTGAATTGTTTTTTTAATATTAAATCCGAATTTCTTATATAATCGGATGCTTGCCGCATTTGTTGTCCATGTACGAACAGTAATTTTTTCAATGCCTGTTTTTTTCATTGTATTTATTGCCATTTCAAGCATTTTTGAGCCTATGCCGTGTTGTCTTTGACTTTTCAGAACAGATACATTTTCAATAAACCCAGTGCCATATTTTTCAAAATAATCAAAATATCCGAGCAAACCTGTTACTTTTCCATTTTTTTCTGCATAAATGAGTCCTTTTTTAGGGAATTTTCCTAGGTATTCCCCAAGGCTTTTTCCTGTGCCAAGCCTTTCAAAATTAGTATCTGATAATGGAGGCAAGAAATCATCATCTACTTCTTTGAGAAAATTAGTTAATTTTTCTATTTCTCCTTTGCTTTTGGACCATGTTTTGTAGTCAATCATTCTAGAAATTTATGTCCTAATATCTTTATCAATTGCATCCTTTTGGTTATTTTTCCTTTTTTATTTGTTTCGGATATATTAAATATATATGTCAAATCAGGCTGAAGGATGCGATGAATCGGATTATGTTTCTCTTTCTGCTCATTTAAAAGAGCAAGCTATTGATAGTGACCTTGCTAGGCTTATTCAGCTTGTTGCTGATAAAAGCAAGGTGGTTCAGAGGGCTTTTGTTACGCATGCATGCCTTTCCGATACGGATAATATCTACGGCGAAAAGCAGATGGAGCTTGATAAATATGCGGATCAGGTTTTCCTTGATGCCATGGAAAAGTCTGCTTTGGTGAAAGCATTTGCTTCCGAGGAACAGGATGATGTTCTGGGGATAAGAAAAGCAAAAGGGGAATTCGGTGTAACCATTGATCCTTTGGATGGCAGTTCGCTTATTGAGGCTAATCTTGCTGTCGGCACAATAATTGGTTTTTTCAATGAGGGTAATGTTATGGAGAAAGGAAAATTAATGGATGCTTCGTTGATTGTTCTTTATGGTCCGATTACTTCTCTTGTTTACACTGCAAAGAAAGGAGTTCACATGTTTGTGCTTAACAATAAAGGCGAATTTGAATTGAGGAAAGAAAACATAAAAATTCCAACAGGAAAAACTTATGCAATGGGCGGTCTTAGAAAAGATTGGACTCCTCAGCATACTGCTTTTGTAGAGAATCTTGAAAAAGAGGGTTATAAAAACAGGTTTTCCGGTTCCTTTTCCGCTGATTTGCAGCAGATTCTTGTTAACGGCGGAGTTTTTTCTTACCCTGCTCTTGTGAACAAGCCCACTGGAAAACTAAGGCTTGTATTCGAAGGTAATCCGATTGCTTTGCTCGCAAAACAGGCTGGTGGTTTGGGAACCGATGGTATCAGAGATTTACACGAAATTGAACCTGAAGGTTTAAATCACAGGGTTCCGATTTATGTCGGAGGAAAAAAAGAAATTGAGTTGGCTGGAAAATTTTTAAGGTGATTAGTTTTGTATTGCTGCTGCAATCAGTGTTCCAACTATTCCTGCAAAAAGACTCAAACCAATTATTGTGAATGTCCATCCTGTTCCTGTTTCAGTTACCACAATATACTCGATTCCTATTGTTGAAATTCCTACTAATGTGAGGGAAATTCCTGCTATGATATCTGCTATTTTTTTTTCTTTCGAAGAGAAATATTGTGTTGTAAATGCCGCTGCTATAATAATGAAAATGATTCCAAAAAGTGTCGGGGCTATTGCGATTCCAATTATTTGCTGGTGCAGGACATATGTTTCGATTAAAACCCATCCAATTGTGATAGGTAGCGATAAAAGAAGTAAACGAGCCGCCCAATCCATAAGATGTCCGGATTTCAATTTCACTCCCTTTCCGAATTCCACAAATCAACAAGGCTTTTGTAATTATTTTTCACTTGTTCAATTGCTTCTTCTCTTGAAATGGTTCCTTCATGAAGTGCTTTCATTGGTTCCCAGAAAACTGTTCTGCCAACAGCAAAGCCAATTATTCCATCTACCTTTGCGCCGACCTTGAGCCAGTCTCTGACCTTTTCAGCATCCTCTCCGCGCCCAAGGGTTATTATGCCGGAGGTCCTTCCATCGCGCTGGCATGCTTTTACAAGCGCTTCCGAATCTGATGATTTTTCAACGCCCTCAAGCTTCCAGACATCTGGCTCTATGCCGAAATCCTGTATCCGCATTATTGCTTTTACCATTAATTTCGGTCTGAGTTCTTTGTCATATTGCGGACTTTCTTGTGAAGGTTCTGCAGGAACAAGAAGTTCAAACAAAAAAGGTTTTTTGATTTTATGCGAATAATCACTTATTTTTTTGAGCCTTTCAAATTGCTTTAAATTTAATTCTTTATTCCCTTCAGGATTATATCTAACCAGGACCTTGATGAATGTCGGATCAACCCTTTTGTCCTTTTCGGAAAAGTTTTGTTCTTCAAAATCAAATTCGTTTTGTCCTGATTTTTCAAACGGTGTTGCGGTCATAATTCCTTTTGATTTTGCATCCTTCAGGAGCTCCGCACCGAACTGCTCATCAACAAGTATTGCGGAGGTTTCTTTTTCAACGCCCTCTTCAAGACTTTTGAGAAATGCCTCATAAATCATTTTTTTCAAATCTTTATAATCTGCTGTCTGTTCTTCATTTGGATTGCCATCTGTAACTCCGTAAAGCTTCTTTAGCAGTGAACCCCTGTGATCGAAGGGCAAAATAAGTAAATCTTTGTTATATCCCATTGAAAACCCCCAAGTAAGTGAATGTAAAAATTAGGAATATAATCCTTAAATGCTTTTGTATCCCATTCCCAAAAGCCAACTTGGCTCCCTGCCCATTACTTAACGCCCATTCTCCCCACCTCTCTTTTTGTTCAGGGTTTTCCAATCTTATTGCGGTGAAATAGGTCTCGATAGTATTCTGCTTTTCACATTAAAAAATGTGCCTGCCTGTTAATTGTGATTTTTGAACAATAAGCGAACTTTGACTGTTTTATAATATTTTTTGTGCCTTGTTATTGTATGGTAGGCATTTTGTTTTCAGGCGGAAAAGATTCTGTTTTTTCCCTTTACTATTATTTAGAACAAGGCTGGGACATCAAGTGTCTTATTTCATTGAAATCATCAAATAAAGAAAGCTGGATGTTTCACACTCCTGCAATTTCGCTTGTAGAATTGCAGGCAAAAGCCATTGGTTTGCCAATTATTGTTCAGGAAACAGGTGGTGAAAAAGAAAAGGAGCTTTTGGATCTTGAACTTGCATTGAAAAGAGCGAAAAAGGAATTTGGAATAAAAAAAGTGGTTGTAGGTGCGCTTCTTTCAGATTATCAACAGGAGCGTGTTAATAGGGTTGGACATAATGTTAATTTGAAATGCCATGCTCCGCTTTGGCACAAAAATCAGGAAAAACTCCTGAGGGAAATAATCTATGCTGGTTTTGATGTCCGCATTTCTGGTATTGCTTCTGCTGGGCTTTCTGAAAAGTGGCTTGGAAGGCAAATTGATGCGCATGCGGTGGACGAGCTTGTTGTATTAAATAAAAAAATTGGTTTGCATGTTGGAGGCGAGGGCGGGGAGTATGAGAGCATGGTTCTTGATGGTCCGATTTTCAAAAAGCGCGTGCAATTGAACGAAACAAAAAAGGTTGTAGAGAACGAATTCAAAGGAAGACTTGATGTTATTTCAGCTTCGCTTATTGATAAATAACCCGTTTTCTAATATCTGCTTTCCGTTGATAATTGAATCAGAAACATTGAATCCGTTTGCTGAATAAACAATTGCTGAAATTATATTGTTTACAGGCATGAGATTTTCGGAGAGGTTAAGAGTGATTATATCTGCGTTCATTCCTTCTTCTAAAGAACCGGTTTTTTCAATGCCAAGGCATTTTGCTCCATTTATTGTGGCCATGTCAAGTATCTGCTGTGCGGTTACGGCCCCCGCATCCCACTTGTGGTGTTTGTGCAAAAGCGCGGCTGTTTTCATTTCTTCAAAAAGATCTAAATTGTTGTTGCTTGCAACACTATCCGTTCCTAATCCTACAGTTATATTTTCCTGAAGCATTTCAACAAGTGGCATCACTCCCCCTGATGCAAGCTTCATATTTGATACCGGGTTATGTGATACCTTTGTTCCTGTTTTTGCAATTCTCTTTATTTCCCCTTTGGTAATCCAAATGCAGTGCACAAGCAAACTGTTTTCGGCCAAAAATCCAAGCGAATCAAGGTATTCGATTGCAAGTTTTCCCTTTTTTGCAAGAATGTCCGCTCTTTCTTTTCGTGTTTCTCCTATGTGTACACGTCTGAGAATTTTTTCTTTGTTGCTGTATTCAATTGTTTTTTGAATTATTTCTTCAGGGCAATCATAAATTGAGTGAACTGCAATTGCGCCCCTTACAAGATTGCTTTTCATGCTTTTTAGGAACGCAACCGATTTTTTGAATGTTTTTTCATCTTTGGTTGTTGAGGATATTACCCCGCGGACACCTGATTTTTCGAATGCCTCTGCTCTCCCTTCCGCATTTTTGTAGGAGTCATAAATAGTTGTTGTGCCAAACTTTACCGCCTCATTTATTCCCGCAATTGTATTTTCTTTCACTTTTTTAGGGGTAAGTTTCGCCTCTTCCTTTGAAATCCATTTTAACCAGTCAAATAATTCGACATCATCTTTCATTCCTTTTAACGAGTGCATTCCTAAGTGTGTGTGAGTATTTATCAAACCGGGCATGACAATTTTTTTTGAGCAGTCAATTCCTTTGCCCTGTATTTTGCCTATTTTTTTTATAGTGCTTCCTTCTATAAGCAGGTCCTTGTTTTGGAGTACTTGGCGTTTATTGTTTTGGGTTATAATGTACTTACAGTTCTTTAGAAGCATATTATTTCTTTAGTTACAAAAGTTTTTAACTGCAAGCGCCTTCAACAGGTTCTTTTTCAGCAAACAATTTTTCTGCTGTGCTCTTGCTTATTTCTCCGTCAATTGCCTGTTTTTCATTCCATGCCGAGAGACATTGATAGCCATATGTACAGCCGGTGCATAAAAACTCAGTTACGCATTTTCCATTAGTTAATGTTGTTTTGCCTGTTGTTGTTGCAGTGCATTCAGAATCATCAGGTTCTCCTATGGCGAACTCCTGTTCAACAATAGATCTTCCGGCATCTTCGCCATCAGCCACAATTATTACTCTGTGTTTTCCAATACTTTCAAGGGAAAATGATTTCGAATAAGTTTTTGTTTCTCCTGTCAAAATTTTTTCAATGGTTGTTATGTCACTTCCTATCGGGTATTGCAGTATTGTTGTTTCTTTATTGTCAATGGTTTTTACCGAGTATACTTTGAAGCTGTAACTTGTGTCAATTGCGTCAAGTGCCCCGGAATTTCTTATTGAAAAATTCGCTGTTGTTGTTCCGCCTGGTGTTTTTTGTGCTTTAAGGTTTGTTATTTCTGCTTCCAGGTGCGCTGGTTTTAATCCGAAATAAATTGTACAATCATTAATTATTTTTTTGTCTTTGCACCTGAAATGCACATCAATTGCAGTAGCTCTGTTTGCTATAATTCTTCTTGAATCAACTTCAAGGTCTTTGCCGGAGCATGCATATGCATTTGTGCATTCAAATCTCACATTTCTTGTTTTTGAATCAAGGTTTGCCGCGCTTAGTCCGGTTCCTGCAGGAAGGTTTACTGTTTTTGTTTCAATTAAATCCTGTCTTATTTCAACAAAATCAAGCGATTCATCGAGCTGTTTTGCAAGGTCATCAGGTGGTTGCTGGAAATAAATATTAATCATGTAAATTAATGCAAGAAAAACCATTGCAACAACAGCGAGTTTGAAAACGGAGTTCATCTTTTTCTCCTCCTTGGTTTCTTCGGATCAAGTATTTCATGCACTTCCCATTTCCATAACCAGCCTATAATTTTTGATGCCGCAAAGCCCATTATGATAAGGATTGCCCATTCCTCCATTTTTCCGGTGAATGAAAAATAAATTTCGTTCGGGTATGCCCATGATTTGAAAATGTAAAATATGAATACAAGTACAATAAGTGCGATTGCAAGCTTCACTGCCTTTTCGACCCAGTCAATTGTTTTTCCCATGTCTTAAAATAGGTTCAAAGGAGTATATTAAAGTGAATTACTTTTCCTGTATTAGCTCTATTGTGCCCTGATTTTCAAACATTTGGATTATTTCCTTCTCGGTAGTACTTTCTTCGGGTTTTTTTTCTCTGAATTTTATCATTCTTGGAAACCTTAATGCATAGCCCTTTCCTTCGAAAAAGCCTGTTTTGTGCATCGGGCTTTTTGTTATTTCATCAGCGCGGACTTCTATAACATAAAACGGTTTAACCCAGAAATCAGGTTCTATTTCGGAATCAACTCTTGCGGGCTTTTGTTTTTCGGATATTTTGCTT